>NZ_JAMYQF010000010.1:0-150292 GCF_040320745.1 Mesorhizobium sp. M0621
CCGTAAATCGAAATCCCCATAGCCAACCTCGTGGCCCGCGGGTTCCTGCATGAGAGGCTTTCGTACGCCTGCCGGCACCCGAAACCCTTCACCATGGCGGACGTAGAGAGCACCTTGGCTAATTCCTAAAAGCCGCCGTTCGGCCAAAACAGAATTGGTGTTTGAAGCGGGATGGGATGCCGACTGGTGTTAATGGCTGGCCTGTCGATAGAACAGATGGTGTAGATCAAACGGGGGCGGAATCCGTCGACAGCATTGCGCCCCCGTTCCGGTCTCTAACCGAACTTTGATATTCCTGAAAACTACCGTTCAAATTTGACAGGCGCACCTTCGACGAAGCTGGCCATCAGTCGTTCGGCCAACAAATCAAGCAGTAACTGAGCGCCAGTAGGCGGTCCTGGGTCGAGATGCGGGAACGCAGCAGCTCATGAGACTCGTGGGTCACGCAAGTAAGACTCAGTGCTTTTGTCACTACAGAGGCTTGTTGCCCGCCAGCGAACCTGTCTATGGTGCGGTGGGGGCTACTCTTGCAAACACAGCATTACACATCTTGGGCGGATGTCGATCTCGCCGACCTTCTTGGTGCCTTCCGAAAGGCTAAGGCCGACTGCTTTTTTGAACGTTCGATCTATTGCGCTGAGCCCTTTTCCACCTACGAGCAAAACATATTCGCCAACCTCGAGAACCTGCTGGAAGATCTCCACGCGGGCCGCGCCGCGGATGTTTTCGCGCGGTCACTGGGTCATCCACGGATTTTCGCCAAGGGCTTGGGCGCGAAGCCACGGCGGAATAGTACGCCTCAGTGCTTCTTCTCTGACTCTGATCGCGCATTTGAGCGGCTGCATGTGAGCCACGAACTCACCCCAGAATTTCGACTGGTGGGCTCCTTCGACGTTGAGATGCACGTGTTGTCGGGACTTTGGATAAACCTCATAGGGCACAAGTATGACCAGCGCCTGCGCGGTCATGCTTTCGGCTCGCGCGTCCGACGCTTTGGCCATACCGAACTCAGGAATAGGCCTAGTGGCGACTACCAATACGACGCAGTCGGGTCTTTCGAGCCTTACTTCCAACCCTACCGTGAGTGGCGAGATCGCGGGATTGGCGCAATCCGATCCGCCCTCGACGAGGGTGAAGCGGTCGTCGCTCTGACGTTGGATTTCTCCTCATACTACCACAACGTGGACCCTTCGTTTGTCGCCAACGTAGACTTCCTGTCCACCATTGGGCTTGAACTATCTCCCTGGGAAATCGAGTTCACTGAAGCGCTCGTTGCCGCATTAAAGGCTTGGGGAGCCGATGCCGCACGCTTCATAGGCATGGCGGCCGGCGGTTCCCAGGGCCAAGTGGGCGGGATGCCCATCGGTCTAGCCGCAGTGCGCATCATCACTAACGTGCTGCTCTACGCATTCGACGAACGTATTCTGGATGCCTTGGCGCCGGTCTACTATGGTCGATACGTCGACGACGTCTTCCTGGTTATCCGCGATTCGGGCCGGATTCGCAGCACGAACGAGCTGTGGGAATTCATTCGCCAGCGAGCCGGTGACATCTTCCTGCAAGAGACCACACCGGGTGAGGTCGAGGTTGTGCTGCCGGGTGGCTACCAGGGGCGCTCGCGGCTCATGCTTAAGCAGGAGAAACAAAAGGTCTTCTTCCTGCGCGGCCAGTCGGGCCGCGACTTGCTGAACAACATAGCCCACCAGGTGAACACGTTGTCGAGCGAGCGCCGGCTCATGCCCTTGGCGGAAGATATGGACAACATGGCGTCCGCGCGAGCTCTCGCTGCAGCTAGCGGCACAGCCGAAGAGCCCGACTCCCTACGACGTGCCGACGGCCTAACCTTGCGTAGGTTGGGATGGGCGCTGCAACTGAGATCCGCTGAGATCTTGGCACGCGACCTCGACCGCAATGCTTGGACTGCGGAACGCAAGCGCTTTTACGAGTTCGCCTGTGCGCATATTCTGCGACCGGACAAGATCCTTGAGCATGTCGATGGCCTCGCACGATTGATGTCACTTGCTGTGTCATTGGATGATTGGTCCGGGGCAGCCAAACTGTATCGCACTGCCACAAACGCGCTCGCGACGCTCCAGAGCAAGCTCCAAAAGAGCAAGTTTCAACCTGGCCAGTGTAAGATAAATGGTCAAACGCGACGGCTGAGCAGTCGCATATGGGGGGGCTTGACCGATTGGGTGCAAGGAGCTTGTGGTGAAGCAGTCCTGCGATCCGTCCCCTATGATCAGCGTCGACTACTCCGACTGCCGCGTGCAGCGCGTGACCTCTTGGCAGACCTAGGCATCATGCACCGACCTGAGGCCCTGTTCCAAACCGTGCGAGAGTTGCGGGAGACTGATTGGGCAAAGCGTCCATATCGGGAGCATCTGCGGCTTGACGCAGACCGTGAGCGCCCAGCCATCGAGGGGGAGTACCTCCTGCCGGACCTCTTTCATCACCACGAGAAACTCTCTGAGTTTTTGGGCAGATCTCGCCGCCCAGAACGGAAGGCGGGCGTGTGGCGGGTGAACCCAGGCGCACTAGAGTCGGCACCAGTGCAAGCGGCATCGATGCTTCCCTACATTTTGGCAACACGGCCGTACAGCGCTCAGGACATCGCCCTCTACCGTCCAGAGGAATGCGTGTTCGGCGACGGCGAGATGCCGGCCGCCCAGGCTTGGGCACTCTATTGTCGTGCAGTTCGTGGCACTCCACAGGCCGCGCCGGACACCCCCGGAGACGCGCCGCCCCCGGGTCAGATCGATCTTGGAGGGTCTTCTCCAACCGGGACCATTCGACTGGGAATTACCAGCCTCGAGACCAGTCAAGAGACGTGGGCACTCGCTGCGGAAGGACGACCCGACCGCTCAGCGCAACGCTACACACGGTTGGCCACTATCATAAACCTCGCGGTGCAGGCGAAGCCGCGGCCAACTCACCTCCTCCTGCCTGAGTTGAGCGTTCCGGAGGCTTGGCTAGAAACTATTGGCGCCGTTCTGCTTGAGGCAGGCGTTAGCTTGATCGCAGGACTTGATTACAATCTTCAGGGTCGCGACCGGATATCTAGTTCCGCTGCCCTCATCCTACAGGACGAGCGCCTTGGCTTCAAATCGGCCGTGCAGATACGCCAACCCAAGCTCGAAGGAGCGCCGGCTGAGGCTGAGCACCTTCTTCAGTCCTATGGCCGCACATGGGTGGACTGGGGGGCGAAACACAAGCACCCGGTCTATGTGCATGCGGGTATCCACTTCGGCGTGCTGATTTGCTCTGAGCTCCAGAACATCGACCACCGCCGCGACTTCCAAGGGGACGTGGATCTGCTGGCCGTGCTGTCCTGGAACAAGGACCTTGAGACTTTCTCGGCACTCGTTGAGGCGGCAAGTCTTGATGTGCATGCGTACGTGGCACTGGTAAACAACCGAGCGTTCGGAGACAGCCGAGTGCGTGCACCACGAAAAGACTCCTTTGCCCGCGACCTGTGCCGGATTCGCGGAGGAAAGAACGATCACTTAGTGGTAGTCGAAATCAACCCAGCAGCACTTCGGGCTCAGCAGAGTCGCGTTCACCGCTGGCCAAGGTCGGACGACCGGTATAAACCCGCTCCAGAAGGCTTCAAGATTTCAGCCGGACGGAAAACCACGCCAAGCTGACGGTTAGGGTTTGTAGATGCTGTCCCCTAAGCTAAGTCAATGAAGCTATGCCCATACACACCGTGATCGTCGATGGACCTCTCGCCGTGCGGATGCGCCGGCTCGATGCCGCACGACAGGGTGCGACTGGCCGGCAGGTTCTGACTGTTCCGCTCCTCGCCTCGCGACTCGCCGGCGGCTTTTTGGCGCCGGCGTCCCAGGAGTTTCTGTACCCCGCCATTAGGCTGGCCCTAGAAGCGGGCGGCTTTGAGGATATCGGTGGCGTTGCGACCCTGCCCGGTATGCCTGCCGCCGTCCTTGCGGCTTTGTACGATTGGTGGGATGCAGGCGTTCCAGAACGCCTGCCCAACAATGCCCGCCTTCGGGATTTCGCCCTGCTAGAAGGGCGGGTACGGGCCGCATTGCCATCGGGAATGCTGGCGCCGCCTGATTTGGTGGACGCAGCAGCGAGGCGCCTTCGCTTGGCACCCAGATTAGTTGGGCCCGTCACCATCGAGGACGTCCCGGACATCAAGCCAGTCTGGCGTCCGCTCGTCGCACAGCTCTCCCAAGTCGTGCCAGTGCGCTGGATTTCGGCCGCGCAAAGCAAGCGAAGCTGGTTCACCGGAATGGTCGTGTCTCGTTCCGAAGGCAAATCGGCGCTCGTATCAGCCGACCTCTGCGCCGATCCGAGGAGCGAAGCGCGGGAAGCCCTACGCTGGGCGCGCTCCCGTATCGCCGACGCGGGCGTTGCACCCGAAGACATAGCCATCGCAACGGCCTCGCCCTGGGCCTGGGACGACACCCTCCTCGTTCTGGCGCGTGAGGCCGGACTGCCGCTGCATTTTACGCATGGGGTGCCGGCACTTTCCACCCGAGAGGGTCAAGCCTGCGCCTCACTCGCCGACATCATGCTGCGTGGGGTTTCCCAGGAGCGCGTGCGCCTCCTGTTTGCGCGGTTGCCGGCGCTGCGCGAGCGGCTTCCTGCTGATTGGGCGCAAGGCCTGCGACGCGGGGCCGGGCTCACTACCCCTGAATTGTGGCGCCACGCCCTCAGCCATGCCCGTGCCGAGCGAAAGGACGGCGACGTGGTCGAGCGCGTGCTGCTTCCGATCCTCGACTTGCTCGCCGAAGGGATCTCAGTTGCCAAGCAAGCTGGAACCCGGCTGTTGCGAGGACGGTCGTTGGCTTTGTGGGAGGATGCCCTGCGCATGGCGCCACCTCAGGCGATCGAGTTGTCGCTCCAGGCATTGCGGGTCAGCGATGGGGGGGAGCCTGGCAACTCTATCGTCTGGGGACCCGCTCGGCACTTGGCCGCCGCTCCCCGCAAACACGTCCGCCTCATCGGTCTCGACGCGAACTCGTGGCCTCGGAGGTCGCTCGGCGAAGCGCTGTTGCCCGATCACGTCCTCGAAGGTCTGCGACTTCCCTCGTCAGACATAACTGACCAAGACCGAATGGCTCACGACATCCTCGTAGGCCAGTCCGTCGAATACACACTTTCCCGAGCGGACAGAGGCGCCTCCGGCGCACGCCAGGGGCGGAGCATCCTATGGAGGCCGGACCTGGAGCGGATCGTGGGCAGGAGCGCCATCCCCCGTCACGCCTTCAGCGCAAGCGACCGCCTTTATGCCCGGCCACCTGACGCCGGCAAGCAGCCGCAAATCCGCTCCAGCCGGGCGTGTTGGAAGGCCTGGAGTGATGGCGACCGCCATACCGCCCACGATGGCTTGGTTCGTCCCGAGCATCCCCTGATCGCCGTCGCGCTGTCGGACGTACAGTCGACGACTTCTCTTCGCCGCATGCTCTGCGACCCGCTCGGATTCGTCTGGGAGTACGCCTTACATTGGCGTCAGCCTAGCCTCGATCCGCAACCACTCGCCCTCGACCCGCGATCATTCGGAGAGCTGGTACACGCCCTCATCGCTGGAGTCCTTCGAGACGGGGCCCCGCGCACGGCAGACGGAATCGACATAGCGTTGACAGACGAGGCAAAACGACTGGCGGCGGTTTGGCCGATATCCAGGGCCGTGCCTCCTGGGGTGCTTTGGCGCCATACGATTACGCTGGCCAGCGAGCGGGCTGCCCGCGGACTGAAGGAGGCGTTGGGCGAACCACGAGGTAAGACTTGGACGGAGCTTGTGTTCGGGGAGACAGTCGAGGGCCCACACCCATGGACGACCCTTGAGCCAGTGCAGATAGGCGGCAGCGGGGTGAGGTTCCGCGGTCGGATCGATCGGTTGGACGAAGACGTTGCAATGGGAGCAGCATCGATCACCGACTTCAAGGCGGGAGAGGCTCCGCGCCGAAAAAGGCCACTGATTTTCGATCGCGGTAGGGAGCTTCAACGGGTCTTCTACGCTATGGCGGTAAGCCATCTCCTGCCGGACGTCCGCAACCTTGAGTCGCGCCTCGTGTATCTTAAGAATGAGCCGGCTGTCGCATTCGGCCTCGCCAATGACGCGCTGGCAACTGCGATAGAACAAGCCATTTCGTTTACGGCGGCAGGCGCCGAGGTTCAGCATAGCGGACGCATCGCTCCCGGCCCTGAGCCGGAGTTCTTCGACCCCTTGTCGATCGCTCTTCCCGCCGATGCAGAATCTTACCGGCGCCTCAAGCAGCGTCAGTTCGCACAAGCCAACAGCCCGCTTGCCAAGCTCTGGAGCAGCGCGTGATCGTGCCAGACCGTGACGCCCGAAGACTGGCGCTCACAGACCTCACGTCCAACATGCTCGTTGAGGCGGCGGCTGGGACGGGTAAAACGTCGCTGATGGCCGCACGCGTCGCGATGATGATCGCGTCTGGGACCGAACCTTCTTGCATCGCAGCAATCACCTTTACCGAGGCGGCGGCCAGCGAACTCGCGGCGAGGATTCGCTGGACGGTGGGCGAACTTCGCGCAGGGCGTGTGCCGCCGGCGCTTTCAAGCGTACTCAATGCGCCATTTTCCGACGATGGGCTCGCGCGTCTTGAAGCGGCGGCGCCGCGGCTGGACGAGGTCACTTCGACGACGATTCACGGGTTTTGCCAACTCATCCTTCGGGCTCATGGTTTGGCGGCCAGTCTCGATCCTGGGTCCCGCGTCGTCGACGCTCACATGGCCGACGCGATGTTCGACGAAGTCCTGTCCGATTGGTTGAAAGCCAAGCTGGCGGACGGCGCAGCCGCCCATGGGCCAATCACTACAATGGCCAAGGACGATCCGCTCGGCGTGGTAGAGCGTCTTCGCGAACTCGCGATCCTGCGTCGAGATCATCGAAATGCCACAACCCCTTCACCCGACCTCTCGCTCCGTCCCGACCTGACTTTTGCGGAAGCAGTCGCATCATTCTCCCGGTGGCATGCCGCCGGCCCGGGAGAGAGGGACACCGCGGATCGTATCACGGACCTCGAACAGCTCGCCGCATTCTACGACGGCTCCCTTGAGAAGGCAGGATTCGATAAACTCTGGCGTCTCACGCGACCACCGCAAGTGGACGCGATGCGGCCGAAGTCTATTGACCTTCAGCGCTACGATAGGGCTGAAGCCTGGAAGAATCTCCTGGGCGAGACCGAGGGGCTTCGCCGCGCCAATGAGGCGGCTGCGCAATCCGACCGCGCCGATGACGCGTACCGCGTGCTGATCGGCTCGATCGCGCAGCAGTTGGTGCACGAACTCGCCTCGCTGTTGGGTGAGGTCGTCGACGCCTACGACATGCGCAAGCGTGAGGCGGCAGTCCTCGACTTTGACGACCTGCTCAGCCAAGCTCGCTCGCTCGTCTGCGAGCACCCTGACGTGCGCGACGCGCTCGCGCGACGGTATCCCCACCTTCTGGTCGATGAGTTCCAGGACACAGACCCAATCCAAGCCGAACTTGTGTTCTGCATCGCGGCCGCCGGGCAACCGACCCAGTGGACGACAGCACAGCTCCGGCCTGGTGCCCTTTTTCTCGTTGGCGACCCAAAACAAGCGATCTATCGGTTTCGCGGCGCCGACGTGGAAGCGTACGTGTTGGCAAAATCCGTCATCGCCGCCAGCGGTAAGGTGCTTACCATCACGGCAAATTTCAGGTCCCGTGCAGGGGTGATCGACCACGTAAACGAGGTATTCCGCGAAGTGCTCGCTGCGGACGGGCAGCCTGGCTTCGTCCCGTTGGCAGCAACCCTTAATCCGCCTCCGCTGCCCTTCCCCGCTGCCGCCAAGCTCACGATTGAGGTTCCTCGCGATGCACGAGCAGACGAGCAGCGCGACGCCGAGGCGGAAGCAGTAGCCGACCTATGCGCCCGGTTGATCGGCGCACTCACGATCGTTGGGGCGGACGATGTCGAAAGGCTCCTTCGCGCAAGCGACATCGCCTTGCTGGCCCCCACTCACACCGATCTGTGGCGCTACGAACGTGCCCTTGAACGCAAGCAGATCGCCGTCGCGTCGCAGGCTGGCAACGCCCTTTTCCGGCGGCAGGAGTTGCAGGATCTGCTCGTCTTGGTTCGAGCCCTCTCCGACCCCCTGGACACCCTTGCGTTCGGCGCTCTCATGCGCGGACCCATCGTCGGACTAAGCGACGAGGAATTGCTCGATGTCACCGCGGTCCTCGAGGCGGACGCCGACGGGCGGCGCAGATTCCAGCTTCGAACTGCTCTATCGGCAGTAAAGCATGCCCTCGCCCGGGACATGCTTGAGAAGCTCCAGAGCCTGCACCGCCTGTCGGCCGAGCTTACCCCAATGCAACTGCTTGCCTACGCGATCGAGCGTCTGAACCTCCGGGTTGTGATGGCCGCCCGGCATGGGCACCGCAATGCCCGTGCCCTCGCGAACCTGGATGCAATCGTCGAGCTGGCTCGGCCTTACGGCGTGTCCGGTCTCCGGGCGTTCGCGCTCGACCTCCAGCGGGGATGGGAAAAGAAGCGCCGCCATCCTGAGGGGCGGGTGGATGTCTCTGAAGACTCTGTCGAGATCGTAACCATGCACAGTGCTAAAGGGTTGGAGTGGCCTGTGGTGATCCCGGTCAACTCGTCGACCCGATTCAGGCCCCAGGACCAGTTTGTTTACCGGCAGTCTGACGACACAATCCACTGGGTAATCGAAGGGATCGAGACACCAGACCTGGCCGCCGCCCGCAGAGAAGAGGAATTCCGCGAGGCACGTCAGCGTGAGAGGGTGTGGTATGTAGCCACAACGCGTGCCCGCGACCTGCTGATAATTCCCAACCTTCCGGGAGCGTCGTCTTACTCGTGGTCGCACGTGATGAATCTCGGACAGCAGCGCCTGCCTGAGGTCAAATTAGATGCCCTACCTGTCCCCGTGGCAAAGTCTGCTAACCTGACGGTGAACGCTCAGACAGAAGCGATCTTCGCAGGTGAGCGCGACCGCATCGCGGCTACGTCTGCCCCTATCGTCTGGGATCGCCCGAGCGATCGCGACTCGGATCGCGGTCCTGACATGGCGGACGGGTTCGTCGAGGACCAAGCATCAATCGGTGAGCCGATAGTGGGTGCCGGCGCGTTGAGGGGTACCGTTCTGCATAAGCTTATGGAGGAGCTTCTGGACGGGGACCTGCCTCCCAACCCCAAGGAGATCGCTAAGCGGGCGGCAGTGCTGCTGGACCAGTTGCAGTCCTTCAAGGAACATGACCCAGGAATTGCGCCGCCGGATGCGACCGAGATGGCCGCGACCGCGATGCGTACGCTGGCCTTGCCCGAACTGGCCCCTTTCTTAGGGCGCTTTGTGCCTGAGCTACCAGTGTGGGAGGCGAGACCGCCTCACTTCTTGGCCGGTCGGGCCGACGCGGTGGTCATGGAGGGTGACCGGATCATTCTCGTCGTCGACTGGAAGTCCGACGTGCACCCGGAACTAGACGCCCAAGCAGCTTACGCCGCGCAACTGAGGGATTACCTCCGCGTGACCGGGGCCGAGCGTGGGGCCGTCGTCTACATGTCATCCGGGCAGGTCTCATGGGTGGAGCCCAGCAGGGATCTCACCACAGCAGGTTGAGGAGCGGCGATCACCAGAAGCTCGCCGAGGAAGCGAGCTTTTGGAACTCACGGCGGGGGTTCGTTACCTGCGCTCGCTTGACTTTCGCCTCCAGCCGCATGCGGCGGGCCGGCCAACTGTCTACCCTCCGTGTGGAAAGCAAACGTCTCAGTCCTTGGCGACTAGGACCCGCCCACATAATGAACGTCCGCTATCACAGCTAGCGCAGTCGCCAAAAGCTGTCTGTCGGCACACGGCCCCACACCGGTCGTTCCGTTGCTCCGGCTTAATGGACGCTTCTGGCGCTACAGCGACCTTCGCCAAGCGATACGGATACGTGCTGCATCTTCACACCAACCCCACCCTGAAATCCTCCAGAACCTGAGCCAGCCCTCGCGCGCCGAGAAGGGTCACAACACGCCTCGCTTGAAGCTTCGGTACCGCGCGATCGTAAATGGCAAGATTGGTCGCCTCGTTAAGGCGCGAGGGATAAATGATCCCGTCGGGCGCGGATGGGTGCTCGTGAAACGCCAGTGACCACCGGCGTGCCAGGTTCTGGCGCTGTGCCCGAACGACATCGGTCGGCACACCCATGCGAACGGCATTGTCGCCTCTGAGATCGACCAGGCGTAGGTCTGTCGTGGTCGCGATCTCCGCATAGCGCCGCTGGGTCAGTTCCACCTCCTCTATGGGAAGATCGTCAAGGATTCCTTCGCGGCGATCGCGGAGCACGGTCTCGAGGAAGCACACCTTCAGGGAGTCACCGACGTAAAGAACGCCAAACCGGTTGGCGTCAAGACGGCGTCGAGGATCGCTGAATCGGCTCGGCGACTTCCCGTATCCCAACGGATCGGGATAGGTGCTCCAGTAGATCCGACCGAACGTCCGACCCCGCGGTATGGTCTCGATTTCGAGCTTTGCGCGCCCGAAATCGGCTGGAGGTGGAACGCCGGGCATTCAGTCGAAATCGCCCCTGGCCAGGCCTTCCGCCGCAGCCAACACCAAGGCGTCATCGCCTTGCTGAAGGGCTCGAAGGCCGGTCCGGCCATCGAGGGCGCCATGCCGCGACACCAGAAACCGATAGACGGCCCAGGCACTGTTGCCCAACATGGCATGCAGCGCCGGCAATGTCCCGAACGGTCGGCCGTCCCTGTCGAGTTGCCAGACAGGAAAGCGGAATCCGCGCTTGGCGCCATCTATCCCGAGCACCTGCCCGCTTTGCCGCTTGGCGTTGACCGTCACGCGCGACGTGCCGAGCAGCTTGGCAAAGGCATCCGCGCTCAGCATGTCCTTGCCGGCGACAATTTCGGCAACACGCTTGCGGCCACGCACGCGCGCTGTGGCAAGCGCCGCCTCGAGTTCGGCATCGGGCTTGCCCGTATCCTCGACGGGAAAGGTATCGACCGGTTGCTCTTCGACTGGCGTGATCGTCTGCGCATCGGACGCCGGATCGACCTCTACTCGGAACGAGACACGGTGGCCGATCTTGCGGCTGCGTGCTATCGCTTCCTGATAGCGTTCGAGCAGCACCTTCTTGAAGTCTGCCTGTGCCGGCAGCTTCGTGGTGAAGCTCAGGGCGGCGACTCCCGCAGGGGACGCGGCACCGCTATGATTGCTGCGTTTTGGAGCGGCCATGATGAGAACCTCTTGCTGTCACCAATATGGCTACAGAACGCAAGTTCGTCAAGTTCGATAATTTCGTAAAGTATGTGGAGAATGCTGCGGACTAAACAATTCCCCACGCCCGAAACCGCCCCCTGCCCGTCATCTCGCGCAGACCAAGCTCACCGACCATGTTGAGCGCTCCCTGTTTTGTCACCTTTAGCCTGTCCTGGATCATGCCCGCCGAAACGAGCGGCCGCGACATGACGAGCTCGACCAGGCCGGGCAATTTCGAGCTGGCGCGGCGTTCGCGCAGCCGCCGCTCCATCTGGCTTTTCGCCATCGTCAGCCGATCGTGCTCCTTCAGGCCAGCCAGCGCTGCGTCGTGGATTCCATCGAGGCAGGCGAGCAGCCGATCGCCGCGATTACGCGCTCGCCTCCGCTCGCGCGGAATGTTTTTCGCGCCGAGATGAATGCAAGTGAGATGGTGGGCGGCGAGTCCTTCCTGTCGCAGCAGTGCCGCGACAAGCAGCGGCCCGAGCCACGTGGCATGCTGCAGCACCTCGATATCCGACCAGGCCTCGAGCAGGATCGCCGCGCGCATCACGACCGGCAACTCCCGCGTGTCGGCGAGCACGGCCTGCCATTCAGCCAGCCGTTCTTCCTCATTCCAGTCGAGATCGTAAATCAGGTCCGGCCGGTCGTCCGGGCGCGCCGCTTTCGCCGGCACGTCGGCGCCGCTCAGAACCTTCGACGAGCGCGCCAGGACAGCATCGATCTCGGCAAATTCTTCGGCCAGGAGATCGTCCTCAGCGTCATCGCGATCGTCGGCTTCCACAGAGGCAGTTTTAGCCCCCTCCCTGTCCCGGCTTTTTTGGCCCGCCGCCGGCATGGCGCCGCCGCGACCGGTCAGCGCCAAAAAACCGTCGCGACTGAGCGCCCAGTCCGGCTTTTGCGCAAAAATCCGCCGGCGGGTTCGCAGCACCGCGTGCGCGCGAGTCAACTCGTGGGTCGGTGTGCGGATGTCCATGTGGGCGTCGTGCAGCACGAGGTCCTCGAGGTGGACGAGTTCGCCCTCGAGCCAGAGCGCGGAAGCCGCGTCGGCAAAATGCTGGCGCTCGACAAAGCCGTCGCGGACCTGCGAACGGGCCAGGCGCTCGTCGAGGCGCGCCAAAGCCGCGGTCGCGCGGGCAAGCGGCCCGATCAGGGTTTCCAGGGGCAGTTTGTCGAGCGTGTAAGCCATTGTTTTCATGATGGCTGATTCGCGTTGGTCAAGCTAGTGAGGGTATCACTGGACTTACGTCGTGTTTCATCAGGAGAAAAATCACTATCGATAATGACCCCATATCGGGACTGTACAGCACCACGCCCTGGGCGGTCAGGAGACTAGAAAACGTTGATTTTCAGGCTCATCAAAGCCGTTGGAGCTACGCAAAGGGCCACTAGAGACGTTTACAAACGATCGTTTGTCGATATCTTCGGAGTTTGTACAAACACCTCTTTTACATGTTGAGAGACGCCGCAAATGGCCCGTGAAACGCAAGATCGACGCTCCGGACGACCAAGAGGCCGGCAAATCGGCTACGCGCGCGTGTCGACGGACGAACAAGCGACGGAAGCGCAGGAGATTGAGCTGCGATCGGCCGGCTGCGACGTCGTCGTTCAGGAACATGGATCCGGTGCGTCGAGAGCTCGCCCGGTCCTACTGCGGTTGATGAGCGACATCGGCGCCGGCGATGTCCTGGTCGTCGTGCGTCTCGATCGCCTTGCGCGCTCGGTCAGCCACCTTCTTCAGGTGATCGAGGATCTGACTGAGAAGGGCGCGCATTTCCGATCTCTCCGAGATCCAATCGACACGTCGACGCCACAGGGCATGTTTTCGCTACAGGTACTCGGCGCCGTTGCCCAGCTCGAGCGTGCACTGATTTCGGAGCGAACCAAGGCCGGCATCATCGCTGCACGATCCAAGGGGCGACTGCCAGGCAATCCTGGTATCCGGGAGCGCAGGCCCGAAGCCCTGGCGAAAATGACCGCGATACAAAAGGCGGCTTATGGCCGACGGCTACAATCAACTATGAACCAATGGCTTCCGACGGTCCGACGGATGCGACCAGACCACAACTGGGACGACATCGCTCGGGTCCTGAAGCAGCGCGGCCTCGACTGGACGCCTGAACGACTGCGGCGGGCAGTGAGGTGGCTCGTCACCGAGCACCTGGCCGAATCCACACTGCTAAAGCGGGCGTCTCCTCTGCCTCCCGAAGATCGCCTGATGACTCTTGTGGCAGGGATTTCGCAATCTAACCCAGACCTGTCGCTCCGCGACATCGCTGGCCAGCTCGAGCGCCTGCATGAGCGAACCCCACGAGGAAGCGCAAAATGGTCTGCTTCCTCAGTCAAGAACCTACTCGATCGAGCCCGTCGGCTTGGGCTCGTCGCCGATCTACCCGCGAGTTGACCGTCATCCCGCTGCAGAACAGTCCTCAGTTTACAGTCTGTGGCTGACGCTCGACATTCCCGAGCCGCTTGTACGCGGCCCAGGCATCAGCTGGAACAGCGCTGCCGGCCCGCGTCAGCCAAGCCGCTCGATCGGTTTCGGCGAGTGAGTTCCACCACACCATTCCGGCGGTTTCATTGGGCGTCGGTTCCTGGTCGTGTTGGTTTTTCATGCTTTCGATGCTCTCATAAGACGCTCGTCCCGACAAGCGCTGCAGCCACCGTCCACGGATCGAAACCCGCCCGGCTGATCATGATCCGCGCCCTGGCTTGTCGAGGCTGCGGCGCAACGCATCGCTGATTTCCAGCCGGGATTCGGTGCGCACAACCTTGCCTGCCGCCTCCAAATCGACGGCGGCGGCTTCAGCTCCGGTTCCGGTCGTCTTCGACGCGTCAAGCTTGGCCCGCAACAAGGCCATCACCATCGGCCAGACCGAGAACTTTCCGACCTTTGCTCGATCTGTCAGGCTGCGCAAATAGCCGCCGGCGCTGTTGATCTGGTCCTGCCGATGGTAGATCGCGGCAATGGTAATCGCCGCCTGCTGCTCACCCATTGCCGTTCGCGCTTCCTCCCAGGCGCTCGGGCTGACGCCCATGGACGGTCGGGCAACCTCGGCCGCGGCCAGAAATTCACGCCAGTTGCGGATTCCGCCGCCGCCCTTCACGAGCCAAAGCATGTTCGGGCAGGCATCCAGCACGATCCCTAGCGGCAGTTCGCGCTTCGGTAGGCTCCGTACGTTGTCGGTATCCGCAACGTTGCCGCCCGCTTCATCTTTATTTCCTGAGCCAGTTTCAGATTCAAATTTAGAGTCTGGTTTTGAATTCTGTATGTGGCGCCCGTTTTGGGACTCATTGGCGTCCACTTTCTGTGTTTTTACAAATGATTCCAATGCTTCACGCACTTCAGCCCAAAGGCCTTCAAGTTCTTCGGCAATCACCTCGAGAGTCTGCCTAGGTGCAGTGCGTGGTATCTGACCAACAATCGCCTGGTAGGCCTGCTGAACCCTGCCCCAGTTCGCCGGCACGCCTTCCTCAATGCCGGTGTCGATCATCTTGACGATATCACGTCGGCATATGGTTAGCCGCTCCTTAACGAGACGAAATGCCTTCTTCTCAGATCTGACCGCATCCGCAAGATCCTTGAACTCCTCAGCGCGCGCCACGATCGGCGAGATGTCAAAGCCATAGGCTTGCTCGATCTCGCCCGCCTGCCCTTTCCGGGCGAAGCGCTTGCCGTTTGGGCTGTCCCGACGGATGATCAATCCACACTCGACCAGAACCGCCAAGTGTCGCCGTAAGGTCGTTGGGGGCATGCCATTGGCGCGGCGGATCAGCTGCTCGTTGGATGGCCATACAACCAGCTCGCTGTCGCCATAAAGCGTCGTGTCCGGATGGAACGACAACAGCGCGTCGAGAATAGCCAAAGCGCGATCAGTGGCGCCCAGAGCGATCCTGGCGTCCTTGATATCTTGGAAGACATGCCATTTTTGGACGGTCGCGTCCTTCGCCACGGCCCTTGCGGTGACTTGGCTTGAAATCATGCCAAGCGTCATCGGCCGCCGCCCAAAGGGCGTCGTTGCAATATTCGTCTCCATTTTCTTTCACCCTCGATTAGGCAAAAGAAACCTGCTCGCCAAAACGACGCCAATGACTCTTGACAGTGATTCGTGGAGATGCGATTCTCAGAGTGCTTAGTTCAGAGAGAGGCTTCCACGGCTTGCCGTTCGGGGGCCTTTTTCTTTTGCGGTTTCAGACTCCTTGTTTCGTGATGGACTTCCGAAAGGCCTCAAACAGGTCGTCCAGTTGTCCGGCGATAAACGCTGCGAAACGCGATCCTTCTGCCTCTCCCACGGCAATCATGGTAGTTTTTCCGTTGTCTTTGAGGCTGACGCTGACTGTTTTGTCTGGAGCAGCCCAGGATTTCATAGCAATCTTGGGCTTTGATGGCTTGGCCGGACCCGCAGCTTCTTTGATCGCATTTTGATCCGATGGAAGCGTCTCAAGCAGAATAATGAATCTGTCGTCGGACGTTGCCTCGCGGAATTTGTTTTTGCGAATAAGATCGAAAGCTTTTGCGAGTGAGCCGTCTATGGAATAGCGGTTCGAGAATTCCTGCCATCGTCCTCGACCAATCCCGGGAGCTTTACCAATCGATTGCAGTATCTCCTTGTCTACCGATGAGGCGATTTTGATCATCTCGGAGACATGCGATTTTCCTGTCGACAGCGAAGCGCAGATGGTGTCCCGTTTGTATCCCGCTTCCTGCTGCGCAAGCGCAAAAGCGCACTTCTCAATGTATGAAAGATCCTCTCGAGCGGTGTTTTCTTCGCCTTGGAAAATGACTGCTTGTTCATCAGTTAACTCGCGGACGGCCGCTTTGAATCCGATCCCAAGCTGCTTAGCTGCCGCTAATCTTCTGCGACCATAGACGATTTGAAACTCGCCATCCTTGCCTTGTACTGGCCGAACCAATCCAGGCACAATTTGACCGCGCTCCCGCATGGATTCAGTGATCTCAGCGATGGCGGAAATCTCGTAGGCGTCATCATATCGATCGGTGATAGACGACGGCCGTATTTTGTCGGGATCGAGTTCAATGATCTGTTCGCCTGACTTCAGTAACTTGTCGGCGATATCGCTACGCTCTTGCATTTGGCGAACACCAGCCGCCACCTTCATCAGGTGCGGCGATGACGTGCGGCGGCTGACGCCCTCCTCCGAATTGTCCTCCCCGAGTTGCCCCAAAACAGCAGCAAACATGCCCTTAGAATCTTTACGGCTCACTGTTCACGCCTCCATGCCATTGTGATGAGGCTTTCTATTTCCGCGTTCGCGGCATTGATCGATTCGATTGCACGATCATAAGTTTTAGGTGCCGAAAACCTCGATCGTTGCACTTCATAGAGGCTCTGCTTCCAAGTGAGAGCGTCCGCAACCGCAGTGGATTTGGAGACTGAATTCAGAAGTAAATCCTCTCCAAACACTTGGCGCATTAGGGCCTGCATGTTGGCTTGCGGGTGGTCGTTGGCCTCAAACTTTGTGATGAGGAATTTGGCGAAATCCCAACGTGCGCCTGCACCAGCCTCATCCAGGATTTGCATATAAGATGCGGCCAGCTCCAAAAACTTCCCTGTGGAGTCGACATCGAGCATCTGCGCTGGAACTGGGATTAGGACTCCGGTAGCGGCAGTGAGCGACGAAAGCGTCAGGAAATTGAGTGACGGCGCACAGTCGAGAAGAACGATGTCGTAGCTATCGACGATCTGTTCGAGGGCCTGTGACACTCGAAGCAGAAAACTGGTTCCACCGCTCTTGCGCATCTCAAGGGTAACGGCCGTTTCGAATTCTGTCAGCTCAAGACCGGCGCAGATGACGTCGAATCCGATGATATGCGTCTGATGAATAATCTTTTCCGTTGGCACCGGATCATCAAACCGAATCGCTGAGTAAAGGGTGTCACCTTCTCTGTAGTCAAATCCGGGTAACGCTCCTTGCAGACTTGTTAACGACGCCTGGGGATCCATGTCGACTGCGAGAACGCGATATCCACGTAGTGCCAACCAATGACCCAAGTGAATAGTGGTCGCTGTCTTGGACGACCCACCTTTGAAGTTCGTGATCGCGATGATCTGGCAATCCTCGCCTTTAACACGACGAGGATTGATCCATTTCTTCCGTGCCTTTTCCGCCAGGTGCATCCGAAGGTCCAGCACCTGCTCCACAGAATATAGGCGCTTTCCGGTGGTCGTTGTCTCTGGCTCAGGTCCCTGCCCTTTTAAGGAGACCTGCCGTATGTAAGCTTCGGTCACTCCTAGCAATGCTGCCACTTCCGTCGAAGTGAATTTGCGCATCGTACGAATCGCATCAGGAGGATACTGAGCCAGCGAAAGATTGTTGAGTGCCTTCTCGAGTTTCGTCGAAAAGGTATTCATGAACTGAAGGCTACTTAGATGCCGCGTCACCCAGATTCTCCTCCTGCACGCAGCGCCTATTGATAGCGACTGTGGTTAACAAGCTGTTAACGCCACGCCAACTACGCCAACTTTTCGAATTACGCGGTTTTTCCGTTACTGGAGGTATGCCCGATTCGGAGAATTCGAGCAAATGGACACAGGGCAGTTCCCAGCTGGGAACTTTTCGCTATCGCTGGCTTCCCTTGTGCCGTCAAAGCTGCGCACCAGGCATTGAAAAAGACAGCTATGAAGTTGGTCACGCAGCATGGGGGCACGGGCGAGCCCCGTTGCCCGTTTTGTTCTCGTAGATAGTCGACATTGGTGTGCCGGTTGGCCTCTGGCTTCACCGTACGGCGGCGAGCAACCTACAGAAGCGCAGGTAGGTTTCGGCGCATGGAGAGATACCCCCCACATTGCCGCGGCGGCGCAATTCCCGTTGTGACGGAGGCACTGAGCTCGCGCAGCCCTAGGGGAGTCACCATCCTTTGCGTCGGAGACGATGGGTTGTGTTTGTGATGCAGCACATGCCGCGCCGCTTCCGATGTCACTTCGGTGATCGCCCCCAGGCTGACAAGTTAGACGCCCCACGGCCCCTACCCTGCAGCGAGGCATTCCTTCCGGGTCGAGCGACTCTCGCGAATGGCAACTAAGCGGCTAGGATCTGTCGCTAGGCGTCCCACGCGATTTGACAGCAATCAGCACCGTTTGGCACGTGGGGTCCTGTCCACGCGCACTTTCGTCCAGCGTCGAGCAAGAGGCTCCTGCAGTCGCCAGGCAACTTCCCTCGGGGGCTAGTCCAAGTGTCGGCGAAGGATCCTGGAGACTCATCGAAAAGCAAACTTCTCGCACAACCCGTACTTTGAGTTCCCAGCTGGGAACAGCTCTTCAAGTTGGAGACTTGCGCCGCACCAATAAACCTTAGAAACCCATCAACTTGATGGTTGGATCTGTGGCGCCGGGGTGGATTGGCGCATCCAGAGTCACCTGCGGCTGGGGGGCGTACCGCACTCTACAATCCTGACGCCTTAGTAAGATTGACGCGGAAGCGATCGCGCCGGCGCTGGTATTTGCGTGTCATCTCTGCCGAGGCGTGACCAAGCTGCTTCTGCACGTAGCGCTCGTCAACCTCGGCAGAGGACGCGAGGCCGGCACGACGCGAGTGGCCCGAAAACTTTGGCCGCGCTCGCCCTCGGAAAGATCACCGCGCACGCCGGCGGCCAAGGCCGCGCGCTTGACCAGCCGCGCCACCTCCTGATCGTTGAGCCGCTCGGCGCCCACAGCTTTGCCCTGCCCCGTGACGCGGCGGAAGAGGGGGCCATGCGCGATGCGGGCCAGCTTCAGCCAGGTCTGCAGGGCGACGACCGGGCAGGTGGCATCGGACGAGCCGCGGCCAATCTCGACCTCGCGCCAGCCGGTCTTGCCTCGCAGCGTAACCAGGACGCCCTTGTCCGGGAAAAATTCAATCCAGCCGCAGCCGTCCTCGGTTTGATCGCGCGCAACATCGAGGCCCACGATTTCGGAGCGGCGCAAGCCGCCGGCGAAGCCCAAAAGCAACATGGCGCGGCCGCGCAGACCGCGCAGCGTGCCACGATCGAGCGTTTCCAGCATGGCGACAAGATCGTCGCGCAGGATGGCTTCCTTTTGACGGGGAGGGGAGGCGTGTTTATTGCGGATACCGGCGAGCACGCTGGCGATATGCCGGTCCTTCCGGTCGAGCGGTTGACCGCGTTGCGTATAGTTCCAGGTCAGCGACGACAGGCGGCGCTCAATGGTCGAAACAGACTTTTTGTCCCGTTCCGATCCTGAGGCCTGGGCCGTGATGTAGAGCCCCACGACTTGTGGATCTGGCTGCAGCGGATCAAACGCCTGGCGCCGGCACCAGGCGCAAAAATGCTTCCAGTCGGCGGCATAGGCGCGACGGGTGTTTGCCGAACTCGCCGCCTCGACGTAATCGCGCGCGCGGTCGGCCAGCTTTTCGAGATGCGCAGGCAGTGATGCTTGTCGCGAGTCGAGGACCTGCGTGGGAGGGGAGGGAGCCTCATCCGGGTGCCCCATTTCCATGACGACGTCGACAATGTCAGGCAGGTCGCTGGTGTCGACCGCGTCGATGGGCGTCATGAAATTACGGGGACTGCCCATCGAAACTCTCGATCATTTGAATGTCACAGTCGTGCGATTCTGAGAGCCCCAACGTGCGACCAAAGCGCCCAATTGTCCACCGCGAGGTGCTTGACCAATAGCTCCCGAGATTTGCGCCGGTCGCGTACGACCACACGCTGGGTCGTGCCATAGCATGACCGGGCGACGGACCATGTCCGATCCAGTGTTGACCCTCCTAGGGCCCTCTTTCTCAGTGCCGATCCTTGCCTTCATGTTCAACATCCCCTATGTTTCGTTCAACAGGAGAATCCAGGATGAGCGTACGTGGCGCAACGGCAGCCGAAAGCGAGGAGCGGATCGCCCACACCCGGAATCGTCTGGTGCTTGAGCAGGCGAAGGCGGTCGGCCTTCTCGGCGCGGCCAAGAACACACGCCTGTCGGGCAGGGTGCCATCGGAATTGATCGAGGCGGCAAAGAAGCGCGCTCATGTGACCTCCGACACTGAGCTGCTGGAGCTCGCCTTGTCGCGGCTGGCCCTCGAGGACGATTTTGGCGCCCGGCTCGTCCGCCGCAAGGGCAGCATCTCCGCGGACATTGATCTTGGCGTTTGATCTCGGGAGCGCACTGCGTTCCCTCAAACCACAGCGGCGTGCCGGGGGGCTGGAACGGCGGCCGGATTCCGCTCTGTCCTGGGCAGCGGACCAGCCGCCTGTCGGCGGTGCATTGCTTCTCGACACGAGCGTCTATCTGGATGTCCTGCAGGGCCGCACGCCCGAAGTGGTCGATGACCTTCTGACCTATCGGCTCTGTCAGCACTCGGCCGTCTGCCTTGCCGAGCTCAGCCACCTGTTCGGCCGGCTCGACCCAGCGCACCCCACGACGAAGTCGGTCCTGAAAGTGGTTGCAGGCACGATTGAAGACATTCCAGTGCACCGGCTGCATGCACCCGACGCCACCGCCTGGGGACGCGCCGGCATGCTTGCCGGCCTGCTGTTCCGGCTGAGCCGTCTGCCGAAAGGGGAGGGGCATGAACGCCGCTTCCTCAACGATGCGCTGATCTTTCACCAGGCCGGTCTGCTGGGCGCGATGGTCCTGACCGGCAATGTTCGGGATTTCGATTACCTCAACCAGCTTGTTCCGTCGGTGCGTGTGATCTTCTACCGGCCGGTGACAGACTTGCGCCCGCAGGGTTGAAAGCGTCTGTGGCAGATATGCCCGTGCACCGTGATCGTCCACCCTCCGTTAATGACCACCAGTCTTCAAAAAGGTCGCTGACACTCTCCTGCGACCGTTGAACGCGGGCGACAACGGCCATTTCTAACGTAAGGACAAAAACGAATGATAATGCAAGATTATCGTTCGTTATGTTGAAACGACAGGCTGTGCGGAAGTTTGCCTTTCCCGTGGCCGAAACCGCACTACCATCGTATCGTAGTCGGATCATGATTCGAGCTGCGGCAATTCCCTTTGTCACGCCTGTGCTGCCGACGGTGCCTGGTTGGGCGGTCCCGCAAGGGTCGATCACCAGCGATTCCGAGGCTGCATTCATGGCCGGCGCGGCGTTGAATTCATTGGATGGGCTGGTACGCGCCGATCCGGCCTGGGCAGGGGCGTGGCGGCAGCGGCTGGCATTGAAATGCGCGGTCGCTTCAGTGCGCCTTGCCGGTCGAAACGAAAGTGAAGCGGCGTTGCGCGATGCGGCTCTCTTGACCCGCCCCGACGATGATCCAGGACCCGCCGGCAATGTCCTTGCCGCGTGGGGACGGCTTGCCTCTCGAAGCGCCCGTGTCGACGTGGAGGCTTTGCGCGTGGTCGTCGATTTGCACGGACTTGCCTGGAGCCAGGATCTCGAGGGATTCCCGAGCCAAATCGACGCGCTTGTTCGCGCCCCCACGCCGGCGCCGTTTTCGGCTGCAATGATCGCAATCCAGGTGTTTGCCGTGCGCCCGGACGCCGAGCAACTGGCCTGGTGGCTGGCCGATCTGGTGTTGTCGCAAAAGCTGCGCTGGTCAAGATGCGTGCCATTGCTGACGGCCCAGGTTTTTACACCGGCCTTGCACGCCGGCAGTTCAAGACTCCGGCCCGGAGCGGGCGGCTTTGATCGAGCGGTCTGTATCGCGGTTGCGCAAGGTGCTGCTGAAGCTTGCCGGATCGCTGGCGAGATTGCGCGGCGGGCCGAGCGGCTGGCGGCTGTGGCACCAAGCCTGCGCGCCAAGGGGGCGGGCGAGGCGATCGTGAAACTCCTGTGCGAAGATGCTGTGTCCGGGTCGCTGGTTACACCGCGGCTGTCACGCTTCGGCTCACGGCGATTATTCGAGCGGCTGATGGACGCCAACGCCGTTCGCGAACTGTCTGGACGAACAACCTTCCGATTGTACGGGCTCTAAGGGATGGCTGACCAATCCACCCGCAGGAAGGAAAATGCCCAGCCGTCCTTGTTTGACACCGAGCTGGAGCATCTGCCGCCCGAGTTGCGCTGGCGCGAGTGGATGAGCCGGATCGAGGCCGTTGTCTTTGCCGCAAGCGCGCCGGTCACCCGCGAAGTGCTTGGGCGAGTCGTTGGGAAAAGCTGCAATGTCGATCTGATCATCGACGACATTCGCGAAGAACTGCGTGGCCGGCCCTACGACCTGGTGTCGATCGCCGGCGGCTGGCAGTACCGCACCCGGCCAGCCTTCGCCGACGCGATACGCACGGCTACCGGTGTGGACGAGAACGTCCCCGACCTTTCGCAGTTCGAGACGATGGTGCTCATGACCGTGGCGTATTTCCAGCCGGTGACCCGCGGTGAATTATCGTCGTTCTTCGGACGCGAGATAAGCCGCGACCTGATCGGCGATCTGCGCGGCGCGGGCTTCATCGCATCAGGTCCACGCAGCCCGACCCCCGGGGCACCTTACACCTATGTAACGACAAGGACGTTCCTGAGCCATTTCGGCTTCAACACGTTGCGCGAGCTGCCCGACATCGAAGCGCTCGAAGACGCCGGCTTGCTGAACAAGGACAAATGGTTGTCCGGTGAAGCCCATCTGATACCTAGACTGAACGACGAAGGCGATCACAGACAGGATGAATGATGGCGGCGCGATGCTCTCCACGTCCTTGGCCGGACAATGCGAGGCGGCAAGGCCGTCCCCACCCGCCAACATTGGAACCATCTCGATGCCGGTCGGTTCCTACCGTCAAAGAAGACCTCCCATGTTTAGATTCCTCTTCCGCCTCGGCGCGATTTACGCGGCGTTCCAGATCGGCAGAGCGTACGGCCGCAAGGAGACCTAAGTTATGCTCTTGCTGCCCTTCGACTACGAGCGGCGCTCCGACATCAGGTAACGAAGCTGAGTTCGGAGAAGTGCAGGATCGCTTCGATCTGTATGTCGGTAATGCGAGCAGAGATGCGCTTTGCCGCAGAGATCGTTCCTCAGCTGCTGCCGACGGCAGAGTTTACAGATTCGAGTCCTATCGGGTGCGCCAACAATTACAGAAGTGTTCGGGTTTGAGTCGACAGAGCTAGCGCCTTTACCCCACTCGAGGCGCCGGAGCGAATTCTTGCATCCAAGGTCCGCGATGGGAGGGTCGTGCGCACCCGATGGTGAGGTTCACTATCGGCCGTTCCCGCTCGCATAGGGTCAACTTCCCAGACCACCATCCACGACATGCACCTGGCCGGTAACGTAGCTGCTCATGGAAGACGCCAGATAGAGGGCGACGCTGGCGATCTCGTGAGGGTCGGCGTGGCGCTGCAACGGAATGGCCTTGTTCAGCGCCTCGGTGACATTGACGCCGCTGATCGCGCTGATGCGGTTCTCGATGTCGTACTGAAAGGCGTTGTGGATCGGACCTGGATTGAGGGCATTGACGCGGATGCCGCGCGGCGCAAGCGCCCGGGCCGCGGCGCGGACCACGCCGACCTGCGCGTGCTTGGCGACGGTGTAGCTGATGTTCTGTCCCGCGCATTCGCCGCCGCGGAGGCCAGCGAGGCTCGATGTGACGATGATGCTGCCGCCGTCGTGCATCTGGGGCGCGCCATATTTGCATGCCAGGAAGGCCGCCTTGGCGTGGATGCGGAAGGTCAGGTCGAAGGCGTCCTCGTCGTAGTCCTCGAGGTTTGCGACGAGGCCGTGGTTGCCCGCATTGCTGAACAGGACGTCGATCGGCCCCCACTTGGCAACAGTCGCGTCGATATAGCAGCGCACGACCACGGCATCCGAGATGGCGCCGGCAAAAATCTCCACCCGAGCCGGGTCGAGTTCCGCCCTCGCGTCGGCGAGGCGCACCGCGTTCAGGTCGACGAGTGTCACCTTGGCGCCTTCGGCGAGGAACCGGCGCGCGGAGGCCAGTCCGACACTGCCGCATCCCCCGGTGATAACGCAGACCTTGTTTTCGAGCAGAGGCATCAAGCACCTTTGGGATTTGTTGGATGCCTGTGGGAAAGCATCCGTTTCTTGAGTTGGCGATAAAAGCTGACGCGCTACGCCGGGATCCGGCTACTTGACGCTGCCGGCCGCGAAGCTTCCCTCCAATCGCCGCCGGATCAAGGCAAGGGCGATGATCGGGACGGCGAAATAGATTGTCGAGCCGGCAAAGATCTGGCCGTAAAGCGGCCCCTGCGGCAGCACGTACCGCGTCAGCAGGGGCAGGAAGGTGAGCGCCTTCTGGTCCGTCAGGATGAGCGCAAAGAGGAACTCGTTCCAGCAGAAGCAGAAGATCAGCACGGCCGTGGTGAAGATCGGCGCCGCGGTGATCGGCAGGATGATCTTCCACAGGATCGTCCAGGAATTGGCGCCGTCGAGCCGCGCCGCTTCGTCTATATCGAGCGGGATGGCGACGAGGAAGCCGCGGATCATCCAGATGGCGAACGGCACCGAGAAGGTGAGACAGCGATCCGGGCGCTGGCCACCGAAGGCATCCAGAGCGGGCACATGGCCCTCCACGCCCGCAACATTGCCATCGCCGCCGGTGCGGTCGGCGCCGAAATCGACAAGGTGGCGGCCGAGTTGGCGAGCGCCGGCGATGTCCGGGCCGACCGTGCCACCGAGTTGCTGGCCAAACTGCGCGGCGAAGTGGCCTAGATCGGTTCTCGGATCGCGGCTGGCAGACAACCTTACCTTAATCCCTCGATAGCCACAGGTCCTGTATCAACTCCTGGGTTTGCACCTGGGATCAATTACCGCTTCTATAGGCTGGGATTCGAATTCGTATGGTCCCCCAATTCCGGATGCAGCGCGTTCATATGGACTCGCGGAATGTCAACACGCTTTGGCGAGGAGGTGCCGCCATATGCTCGGAGCTTACTGATGGACAAGCACCACGTCTTCAAATGGGCTCTCGTGCCAGCCCGCCATGCAGCTTTATGCGCGCTGCCGCGTCGGCTATCATGAGTGACCGCGGTCATCGGAGACTGGTCGACAGGCTGGTCGACCTTGGCGCCGTGCGGGAGTTGTCTGGTCGGCCGACCTTCCGGCTCTACGGACTTTGATCATGGCTGAAACGTTCAGGCACACGAAAGGCAAAACGGATGTCCAGCGAATGCTGGTCGACACCGAACTCGAGCACCTGCCGCCGGAACTGCGTTGGCGTGAATGGATGGGTCGGATTGAGGCCGTCATCTTCGCAGCCAGCGAGCCCGTTATGCGCGATACGCTGGCGCGGGTCGTCGGAAAGAGCTGTAACATCGATCTGATCATCGACGACATCCGCGAGGAATTGCGCAGCCGGCCCTATGAGCTTGTGTCTGTCGCCGGCGGCTGGCAGCACCGGACCAAGAAAGCGTTTGGCGAGGTCATTCGCGCTGCAACAGGGCAGGGCGACATTTCCCGCCCGTTGTCGCAATTGGAGGCCCTTGTACTGATGTGTATCGCCTACTTCCAGCCGATCACCCGCAGCGAGCTCTCGACCTTCTTCGGCAAGGAGGTCAGCCGCGATCTGATTGGCACATTGCGCGCGCAGGACTTTATCGCTCGGGACCGCGCAGCCCACAGCCAGGCGCGCCCTACACCTACGTGACAACCAAAGCCTTCATGTCGCATTTCGGTTCGATACGCTGCGCGACTTGCCCGATTTCGAGGCGCTCGAGGACGCCGGACTGCTGTCGAAGGAAAGGGCGCTCGCAGGGGATATCCCGGTTGGGCTGGCGGGCGGGGAGCGCGACGATGAAGAGGAAGAACCGGGGGGCGATATCGTTGAAGACCAAGTGTCTTGAGCGGGTCGTGGCCGAATTTGCGCCCTTGGCGACAGGCGGCAATTCACGACCAGGATGACTGATCGTGCGGCAGCCGATGATCGGGATCATGGACCTCGACGTGATCGCCTTCAACAAGATTGATCGGGAAGATCACCAGATTGGTGCCGCCGGCATGACGCAGCGACGGAAACAGGATACCGCGAAGTCCAGCCGTGATCACCAGGTCCGCGAGCTTCCCCGATGGCGGAGCCTTCCTGTCAATGCGGTCAGGCGCGGCAAACCTCGCCATCGCAGTGCAATGACGTCGAACCATTGCTCTCCGAAGGCAGAGGTCACAGGTTCGAATCCTGTCGGGTGCGCCATTTTTCTTTTGTATTTCAATAGGTTAGTGTGTCATGGAGTCATGGGCGAAATGCGTTTGCGAAAGGCAAGGCGCCCGTAAGCGGAGGAGCACCGCTTTGCCACTCACTGACTGACGCCAATGGTGCATTTTTGCGTTGAATTCATTCTCTTTTCCGAAAGCGATCGTTCGATGATCCAGCGGCACGCCCGTCGCCACCGCCTGAAAGCAGATGAGGTGGATGGCTCCCGCTCCCGGCATCTGAGTGCCACAGTGGGTTTGCTGTCAGGCAACCCGTGCAAAGGAGCCATCCGCCATGCAGATTACCACCGTGGGCCTTGATCTGGCCAAGCGCATTTTTCAGGTTCATGCCGTCGACGCGTCTGGGGGCGTTGTCGTGCGCAAGGCCCTGCGCCGATCGCAAGTTCTGCCGTTCTTCACCAAGCTGCCACCCTGCCTGATCGGCATGGAGGCCCTGCGGGACGTCACATCACTGGGCTCGAGAATTGACGGAGCTCGGCCATGAGGTCCGGTTGATGCCGCCGGCCTACGTTAAGGCCTATGTGAAACGCGGCAAGAATGATGCGGTGGACGCGGAAGCAATCTGCGAAGCGGTGACACGCCCGACTATGCGTTTCGTCGTGATGAAGTCAGCCGAGCAGCAAGCGGCCCTATCGCTTCACCGCACCCGCAATCTTCTGGTCAAGCAGCGTACGCAACTGGTGAACATGATCCGCGGCCTGTTGGCTGAGTTCGGCATCGACATTCCCCAAGGTTTGGAGCGGGCGCTTAAGCTGGCGCGCCAGATAGCCGCGAAGAAATCCACATTGGACGTACCGGCAATGGCACTGCAGATTCTATGTCTCCTGTGCGAGCAGGTGCTCAACACCCATGCCCGGCTCCAGACCATTGACCGGTCGATCCTTGCCCAACAAAGAACGAATGAAGTGGCACGGCGTCTATCGACCATACCTGGCATTGGCCCGATCGGTGCCACTGCGTTGGCGGCCTCGGTTGCTGATCCGGGTCAGTTCCGCTCGGGTCGAGAGTTCGCCGCCTGGCTCGGGCTAACACCTTCCCAGAACTCGAGCGGCGGCAAGGATCGGCTCGGCCGCATCACCAAGATGGGCGACCGGTATCTGAGAAAGCTCCTTGTGATCGGCGCGACCTCTCTGATCCGACGGGCAAGGCATAAGCCCGAGGCTGCGGATCCGCGCCTCCTCGCGTTGCTCGCCAGGAAGCCAGCGCGCGTGGCGAGCGTAGCGATGGCAAACAAGATGGCCCGCGTGGTGTGGGCTATCATGGCGCGCGGCGAAACCTATCAAGCGCGTCATGCTCCGAACCTTGCAGCGTAAGTTGCGCAGAAGACGAGACACTGAAGCAGAAATCAGATCGAGCCGATCGATCGGCTCCATGAGGTTGTGAGAGTGACGCGATGTGATGGCGAGACCGGTCAGGCCGGGACAGGGACAACCCATGCGATGTCGGAGGCATCATAGCCTGCAAAGCAGATTGGGACCCAGTTCGCCGACCCCATCAGGGCCAGCAGTCTCGAATGGCTGCATCAACAGGCCGGACAGAAGACTGCACCCGACCAACGCGCCAGAACACGAATTACCTCTTGCATCGCGGGAGCCATCCACAGAGGACGTCGCTGACAGCGAAGTTCAGTTCGAGGTTGCGCCAGGTGGGCTCGACACATCTGGCGGATGGCGGCGTTATTTTCTGTGGCATGGTGGATCAATCGTGAGGATTTCGATCTCGACTGCTTAATGCCATATCAGTGAGTTTTTATCTCTGCACCGTGGCGACCTAGATATTGGGAGTTTTTATGTCACTCAGTCGCGCTGAAGTGTACGACCTTTCGATATTCCTGCTCATCGTACAGTATCGCAGTTTTAGAAAGGCTGCGGACAATCTCGGCGTAACCGCGTCAGCACTCAGCCACCGGGTGAAAGCGCTTGAAGAGCGACTTGGTGTAAGGCTGCTAAACCGTACAAGCCGAAGTGTTGCTCCAACGGTGGCGGGAAGCGCGCTTGCCGAAAAAGTGAGTGCTGGCCTCGATCTTATCAATACCGGGCTGGAAGAACTGCACGGGCACCATGAAGGGACCGCCGGGAGTGTGCGGTTGAATGTACTGCGTGATGCGTCGATTTTGCTTTTGCGCCCGGCATTGCCGATCTTCCTGCAGCGCTTTCCCAACATCGAATTGGAGATTGCGGTCGACGATCACTTCGTCGACGTGACAGCGGAAGGCTTCGACGCCGGTCTCAGATATGGTGGCACGATACCGGAGGACATGATTGCCATTCCATTGACGCCACCGCTCAAATGGGTGGTTGTCGGTGCACCGGCCTACTTCGAGCGACACGGTCGGCCGGAATTGCCTGACGATCTTCATTCCCATCAATGTATCCGCATCCGCACGGGGCGAGGGCAGATTTACAAATGGGAATTCGAGCAGGGCGACGATCGGCGCGAGATCGACGTTCCTGGCTCGCTCATCTCAAGTGAGTCGGCTTTCGCCATCAATGCTGCGATCGACGGTATTGGTCTGTTTTATTGCCTGGAGAAGCTCGCGAGCCCTCACCTTGCAGCAGGACGGCTGGAAGTGGCACTGCCGCAATGGTCTTCAATCGGCCCGCCTTTGTCCATGTACTACTCGAGTCGCCGGCAATTGCCCTTCGGGATCAGTGCCCTCATTCAGGTGATACGCGATATCAATCCGCTGAAATGAAGTGGCTGAGGTCGGAAGATGGGTGACAATCAAGCGGCCATCGATGAGCACAGATCATTGATCCGATTACCTATCACCCATTGATTCATTAATCGACGATGCTATTCAATCTCTCGAATGCTGCGCGGCCGATGGGCCGAAATGGCGCATGCAATACAAATACGAGGCTTGAATGTACGTTGCAGATGCCAAGAGATACGACGCGATTGCCTACCGCCGCTGTGGTCGGTCGGGGCTGAAGCTCCCACCGATTTCGTTGGGGCTGTGGCAGAACTTCGGTGGTCAGGATGTCTTCGAGACCGGCCGGTCCGTGATCCGGCGTGCCTTCGACCAGGGAGTTACTCATTTCGACCTGGCGAACAATTATGGCCCGCCCTACGGGTCGGCGGAAGAGAATTTCGGACTGGTCCTCAAAAGGGACTTTTCGAGCCACCGCGACGAAATGATCATCTCCTCGAAAGCCGGTTGGGATATGTGGCCGGGTCCTTATGGGGCGGGAGGATCGCGCAAGCACCTGCTTGCATCGCTCGACAAGAGCCTGAAGCGAATGGGTGTCGAATATGTCGACATTTTCTATTCCCACCGCCCGACATTGGATGTTCCGCTCGAAGAAACCATCGCCGCGCTCGTGCAGATGGTGCGGCAAGGCAAGGCGCTCTACGTCGGCATTTCATCGTATGGGCCAGATCGCACTCGGGAAGCCGAGCGCGCCCTGCGCGCCGAAGGAATTCCCCTGCTTATCCACCAACCGTCCTACTCCATGCTGAACCGCTGGATTGAGGATGCGTTACTCGACACGCTGGAAGAGCTTGGTGCCGGCTGTATCGCATTTTCACCGTTGGCACAGGGGTTGTTGACATCAAAGTATCTGAATGGCGTCCCGGACGGCGCGCGTGCAGCGCGTGGCGGCTCGTTCGACACAAAGTTGCTGAGTGAGGCAAACATAGAGCGTGTCCGCGGACTGAACGCGATCGCAGGCGACCGCGGGCAGACACTTGCCCAGATGGCGATCGCATGGACCTTGCGAGATCCACGCGTAACCAGCGCGCTGGTAGGCGCGCGCAACGTGGCCCAACTCGATGATTCCCTCGGCGCTTTGGAGAAGCTCGAATTCAATGCTGAAGAACTTCGCAAAATCGACGGGTACGCAACCGAGGGCGGCGTCGACCTCTGGCGAGCTCAATCAAAGGCAGCCTGAGAAGACGATGGCGTCGGCCCGCTGCGTGATAGGCCCGATTAAGATCCGTGAAGGAGCAAGACCATGGAATATCGCAAGCTCGGCAATAGTGGCGCCGTCGTCTCGGCCTATTGCCTCGGCACCATGACTTTTGGACACGAGTCCGACGAAGCCACATCGTTCGCGCTTATGGATGATTATGTTGAGGCCGGCGGCAATTTCATCGATACGGCCGACGTCTACAGTGCCGGCGTGTCAGAGGAAATCATCGGCCGTTGGCTCAAGAGCAAGCCAGGAACCGCCAAGAATCTGGTGATCGCCACCAAGGGTCGTTTTCCCATGGGCGCGGGGCCGAACGATCTCGGCCTGTCGCGCAAGCATCTTGGGGCAGCGCTCGATGCCTCGCTCAAGCGCCTGGGTGTCGAGCAGGTTGATCTTTACCAGATGCACGCCTGGGACGCGCTAACGCCGCTGGAGGAGACGCTGCGCTTTCTCGATGACTCGATCCGCAACGGCAAGATCGCCTATTACGGGTTCTCGAACTTCCTGGGTTGGCATCTGACCAAGGCGGTGTGGCTGGCAAAAGCCAATGGCTACACGCCACCCGTGACGCTACAACCACAATACAGCCTGCTGGTCCGCGACATCGAACATGAGCTTGTGCCGGCCTCGCTCGACGCCGGTATCGGCCTGCTGCCGTGGTCGCCGCTGGGCGGCGGATGGCTCTCAGGCAAATACAAGCGCGACCAGATGCCGGCGGGCGCCACGCGGCTTGGCGAAAATCCCAAACGCGGCATGGAAGCGTTCGTCGCCCGCAACGCCAGGCCGATCACCTGGAACGTGATTGGCGCGGTGGAAGATACCGCAAAGGCGCTTGGGGCGAGCATGGCGCAGGTCGCGCTGGCATGGGTCGCCGCACAGCCAGCGGTCACGTCGGTTATTCTCGGGGCCCGGACACGAGAGCAACTGGCCGACAATCTCGGTGCGGCCAAGCTGACGCTGACGGACGAAACCATTGCCGAACTCACCGCGGCGAGCAAACCGGAAATGTCGGAATATCCTTATGGAACGGGCGGTATAAGCCAGCGCCACCGCAAGATCGAGGGTGGCCGCTGACTTTGGCGGCAGGCGAACCGCATCGATATTCATCATCGATAACCATCAAAGGAATCTCGGCATGTCCGCATCCGATACCCCAGGCAAGCGCATCATCTTTACCGGCGGCACCGGCAAGGCCGGCCGGCACGCTATTCCCTACTTGCTGGAGCGCGGCCACGAGGTGCTCAACCTCGATCTGGTACCGTTCGCCCATCCCGGTGTCGGGACGTTGATCACCGATCTCACCGACAGCGGGCAGGCCTTCAACGCGTTGTCGATGCATTTCGACAGCAGCGGGCTCACCACCGGCAAGGGGCCTGCACCGGTGGATGCTGTCGTGCATTTTGCCGCCATCCCCGCCTTGTTGCTGCGCCCCGACAACGTCACCTTCCAGGCCAATGTCGCTTCGACCTACAATGTCATCGAGGCGGCTACAAAGCTCGGCATCCGCAAGATCATCATCGCGTCCAGTGAGACGACCTATGGTGTCTGCTTCGCCGAAGGCGACAAGGACTTCCACCAGTTTCCCCTGGAGGAGGATTACGATGTCGACCCGATGGACAGCTACGGCCTGTCCAAGGTGGTGAACGAGAAAACGGCGCGTGCCTTCGCCATGCGCTTCGGTACAGACATCTATGCGCTTCGCATCGGCAACGTGATCGAGCCGCATGAATACGACCGGTTCCCGAGTTTCGTCGCCGATCCGTTGTCGCGCAAGCGCAATGCCTGGAGCTATATCGACGCACGCGACTTGGGTCAGATCGTCGATCTTTGCGTTCGTAAAGACGGTCTCGGCTTTCAGGTATTCAATGCCGTTAACGACACGATCACCGCCAATGAGCCGACCGAGGCCTTCTTGAGGCGCTGGTGCCCTGCCGTGCCGGTCACCCGCCCGATGGGCGAATTCGAAGCGCCGCTGTCCAACCGCAAGGCGCGCGAGGTACTCGGATTCCGCGAGGAGCATGACTGGCGAAAATATGTCTGACGATGGCGCTGGCGCCGTGCGGGAGTACCGGCCGGTCGATCCGCTTGTCCCGGGGGCAAAACGGCACCCGAGAACTCAAAGCACAGCCGTCGCGACGAAGAAATGGAGTAGGATCGTCAGCGCATGCTGGATGATCCCTGCGATCGGACCAGAGTCCGAGGCAGCATCGATCCCCACCCCGCAGCCGCTTCAGAGCGCTTACTGGATCTGGGCGGTCACCGACAAAGGAGAGACCCTTATGAATGTTGGTTTCATTGGACTCGGGCGCATGGGTGCTGGAATGGCAGCCAAGCTTTTGAAGGCCGGGCATGACGTTACCGTCTACAACCGGACGCCCGGCAAGGACGAGGAACTCGTCCAGATGGGCGCCCGGGCTGCCGCCGAGGTTGCGGAAGCCTGCGATGGCGAGATCGTCGTGACGATGCTGGCAGACGACCACGCGGTCGAAAGCGTGGTGTATGGCGATCAACGCGTGCTAGCGAGCCTGGCCAAAGGCGCGATCCATGTCTCCTCCAGTACGATTAGTGTTGCCTTGGCGGAGCGGCTCACAGCTGATCACGCCGCAGCCGGCCAACGCTTCGTCGCTGCTCCCGTGTTCGGTCGGCCTGAGGCTGCTGCGGATGGAAAGCTCTTTGTCGTTGCCGCCGGCGAGTCGGAGGCCGTCACGACCGCAACTCCGTTCTTCGACGCCGTTGGGCAGAGGACTTTCGTTGTCTCCGAGACGCCCAAGGCCGCCAATCTCGTAAAACTCAGCGGCAATTTCCTGATCGCTTCGGTTATCGAATCCCTCGGCGAGGCGATTGCGCTGGTGAGCAAGGGCGGCGTCGATCGACACCAGTATCTCGATATGCTCACCTCGACGTTGTTTGGCGCTCCTGTCTACAAGACCTATGGCGGGCTGATCGTCGATCGAAAATTCGAGCCGGCAGGCTTCGCGGCACCACTCGGCCAGAAGGACATCCGGCTGGTGCTCGCGGCGGCTGAAGAGTTGCGCGTACCGCTTCCCATCGCCAGCCTTCTGCGTGACCGTTTCCTGAGCCTGCTCGCCCATGGCGGCGACAATCTCGACTGGTCCGCGCTCGGTTCGCTTGCAGCAAGAGATGCTGGGGAGGCAGCAAACTAAGGACTGCGATTCCGCGCCAGCAAAGGCAGACCAGGAGGTGGCCCACTGTCCAACGATCGACCTGAATGCGCATTTCATTCAAAAAGGATCGCAGACCGGGAGCGCTCTTGGGCGGCCACAGCTTTCTTGGATACCGCCCTGCGCGCCGCTGAACCGCTCGACGTGGCCAAATCGACGATCGCTGAGTACGCTCTTCCTTGTTCGGACCACTCCCGTTGGCTCAGCCGCATCGTAAATTTCGTTGTGGCTTGGATGAACAATTGCTGCACAGGCACACTAAAGCCAGCTTCGGAGAAAATAGTCTCCGACACCTTTTCGGAGCCCTTTCATGTCCATATCAGGTACAAGAATTCGCTACGGCAGTCTCGCCCAGGCTTTTCACTGGCTTACTGCGCTGCTCGTACTTGTCGCCTTCTTGGTCTCGCAAGGCGGTCCTCCAACGCGCGTCTATGCGCCGGCTAACGCTGCCACGCTGCAGCTTCATGAATCGCTCGGTTTCACCGTTTTCTTGCTGCTGGTCATACGCCTGGCGTGGCGTTTTTTCGACCGTATTCCGGAGTCGCCGCCCATGCCTCTCTGGATGGATGTCGCGGCGAAGATAACGCATTGGGCGCTCTACGCGCTGCTGTTCGCCGTCCCTGCGACGGCGATACTCGGCGCATGGTTTGGCGGCCACCCGGTCACGGTATACGGCCTCGGCGCCCTTGGTCCGTTCTTTGGCGCCTGGGGCCTCGGCGCATCCCTTGCCGAGATCCATGGCACGCTCGGCGATGTCCTCATGTGGCTCGCGGGTCTGCACGCCGCCGCGGCCATCTGTCACCATGTCTTCCTACACGATCGCGTGCTGAGGCAGATGCTGCCTGGCTTGCCCAACTCGTAAATGGATCCGGTTGCAGAGCGGCATAAATTGGACAATTCGTTGCCACTTGACCTGGGTTGATTGCTACTGTCGATCTTGGCGTTCTTCGGGCGGACGAACCTTGCGGAACATTGCAAGCAGAAGGATGTCGTAGACAATCTTACAAGGCGCCCGCGATGAGCAGCGGCCACCCGAAACCGGAGATAGGGAGCAGTGAGCCGGCAAGGATCGACTGGCGGCTGCCGCGAGGCTGCGGGGCACGGCTGTGACACTGGCCGCTGCCGCCCGCTCACCCGGCGTCACCACCGCCATGACGTAGGACGTGCGGGTCGGCACATCCATCTGCGACAACGCGCTCCTGATCAGCAGAAGTACGATGACCGGACCGAGGCTCGGCATAAAGGGAATGAGCAGCAAGCAGAGGCTCGACGGGAGGTGTGTCGGCCGAAAGGATCCCCGTGAAGAAGAAGATGGCGCCCGTCGCTGCGAGCGACAGGCCGAACTGCTGGAAAAGCCACAGAGCCAGCAATGACTGGACCACCAGGCCGCCTGCAAAAGCGTCAAGACTGAAAAGCGCAGCAAGGGTGAGGACGATGGCTCGGGATTTGCGCAATGGCTCAGCCGGTGTCGCCCCCGGATCAAGCGGTTCATTCGGCAACCGCCGATAAAGGAGCAACGATCCCACCCCCAAGGCTGCGTAGAGGAGGAAGGCGATTTGAAGCGCCTGCCTGAGCTCCAGTCCGACAACCTGTCGAAGCATGTCAGGTACTCCGGCGGCCAGAGCGCCGACAGCGCCGACAAGTGAACCGACCACGCTATAGCGTGCAAAGAGCGCGGTGCGGTCGCGATCCGTCACGCTATGAGCGAGTTGCGCATGCTCCAGCGGCAGAAACACACTGACGTCGCCCGAGGATGGGTTCAGCGTTCCGACGAAGGCGATCACGAGCAGCGGCCAGAAATCCCTGACCAGGACGAAGCTGATCCCCGTGGCGATCATCAAGACGGCCGCTGCGATCAGGAGCGATCGGCGCGAGAAATGATGCGCCACAAACCCCACGGATAAGGTAAGCGCCGCCGAACCCGCCAGCGTGGCCGAAGCGAGGATTCCGATCTGGAAGGCGTCGAAGCCCAACACGGCCAGATAGGCCGGGAGGAGGAGACTTACGAGTCCGTCGCCAAACGCCCGCAATCCTCTCGAGGCCAGCAGATAGGTAGCCGCTGGCCCGGCACCGGAAGGAAGGAGCGCGAACTTTTGTTTCGCCACCGGAGTGTCCAACGCATTTTCCGACTGAGCCGTCAAGGATTCCTCCCGCCCGGAGAATGGCTGCGCAGGCCGCACGGCTCAGATCGATCCGCTGACAACGCCGTAGAGCAGGCCGAGGATAGAGCATGCCGCTAGCACCGGTATCATGCCGATCTTGAAACGGAATACCGCGAGCAGCGCGCCGAGCGTCAGGACCAGCGAGGGGATGTTGACAGAGTTGAACACGGGCACGTCCAGCGTCATCCCCAGCCAGCTGACGTCATGCAGCTCGCGGAACAGCACGTGAAGCGCGAACCACACCGCCAGGTTCAAGATCACGCCGACCACCGCCGCCGTGATGGCCGACAGCGCCGCCGACAGAGCCTTGTTGCTGCGCATTGTCTCCATGAACGGCGCGCCAAGGAAAATCCATAGGAAACACGGGACGAAGGTGACCCACGTCGTCAGCAAGCCGCCGAGCGTTCCGGCGACAAGGGAGTTGAGTACGCCCGGCGCCCGATAGGCTCCCATGAAGCCGACGAACTGCGTGACCATGATCAGCGGGCCAGGCGTGGTCTCGGCCATGCCGAGGCCATCCAGCATCTCTCCTGGCTTGAGCCAGCCATAATGCTCCACGCCCTGCTGCGCGACATAGGCGAGCACCGCGTAGGCGCCGCCGAAGGTGACCATCGCCATCTTGGAGAAGAAGATCGCGATGTCTGTGAAGACATTGCCTTGCCCAAGCAACAGCAGCAGTCCCAAGACTGGCACGAACCACAGCGCCAGAAACACCGCTGCAATCCTCAGCGACCAGCCGATGGATGGCCGGGCCTGAGCCGGCACCCCTTCGCCGAGTGCCGTGTCGGCATCGGCGACCTGCTTACCGCCGACCTTGCCGTGGCCGTTACCCGAGGTGAATGGAGCCCATCCAGCCCGCCCGCCGACAAAACCGATCACACCAGCGATCAGGATCACCAACGGAAACGGCGCATGGAAGAGAAAAAGAGCCAGGAAGGCCGCTGCCGCGAGCCCGACCATGACATTGTTCCTGAGCGCCCGCCTGCCGATCCGCAAGACCGCCTCAAGCACGATCGCGAGGACCGCCGCCTTCAAACCGAAGAAGAGAGCCTGAACGGCGCCGACGTTGCCGAAGATGGCGTAAATCCAGCTGAGCGCCATGATGGCAATCGCGCCTGGCAACACGAACAGAATCCCGGCGACAAGGCCGCCTCTGGTCTTGTGCATGAGCCAGCCGATGTAGATGGCCAGCTGCTGCGCCTCCGGTCCGGGCAGCAGCGTGCAATAGTTCAGCGCATGCAGGAACCTGGTCTCGCCGATCCAGCGCTTTTCCTCGACGATGATCCGGTGCATCACGGCGATCTGACCGGCCGGACCGCCGAAGCTGAGCACAGCCACGCGAGCCCAGACCTGTGTGGCCTCAGCAAACGAAATGCCATGGCCCGTCGTATCGCTTGATCGATTTGGCGCCTTTATGGTGCTCTCTGCATTGGCCATGGTTCAGGTCACCCGCGTTTCGAACGGAAATATCGATAGAGATTATCGAACACCGAAGCGCCCTCGGCGATCCGTTGCTCGTCGCCGGCGTTCGCCATGGCGATACCAGCGATCAGGCTGGCGATGCCGGTGGTTTCCTCGCGGCCGAACTTGCCGTCCTTGAGATCGATATCGTGGACGACCTCGGCGATGGCCTGCAAAGCCGTATCGGTGATGCCGGCGCGGGCGAGCAGGACCTCGAAGCTGCAGCGGTCACCTTCATGGGTGATTTCGCCCTCGAACATGTCGAAACGCATTTCCCCCTCGTTCGGCACGTATCCCTTTCCGGCCACGAAGCGGATGATCGCATCGGCATCGATGAAGCGACGGATTAGCCAGCTGCAGGCGATGCGGTCGACATGCACGTCCCGGCGCGTGACCCAGATCCGGCCCTTGAGCTCGCTCGACTCGGTCGCCTTCTTCGGTTCCTTGGTCATGGCCTTGTTCTCTATAAGCTGTGCCTCGAGCTCGGCGATCAGTCCCTCGGCGGCGAGGCGACCGCTGGCGCCGAAGAAGTCGATTGTCACGACGTCCGCGAGCCTCTTGCGCAAGCGGCCGAGCTGTGAACGCGCTTCCGCATGTTTTTCCGCTGTCGCCTCGGTCTTGGTTGCGACGGCCAGATCGCGCGCTTCCTTGATGATCTCCCCATAGTCGACGTCACGGGCAGCGTCGAACAGCGCCCGGACCTGGGTATCAGACAAACCATCGACAAGGCGCGCCTCGCACATCATGGCCTCGCCGCCGCCAGCGACGATCTCCTTCAGAAGCCATTCGAAATCCTCCTGCATCTCGGCATTCGCCGGCAGGGCGTAAACGGTGCTTTTGACTGCGACCGCGCCGATGCCTTGCAACCGTCGCCAGATCTTCACCCGGAAATAGGCGGGCTTGCTTGGCAGCTGATGGATCAGGAGCAGCCAGCGCTGCTCCTGCGATTGCCCCTCACTCATAAGGAAACCGTATCACGAACCGTATGAAATGCAACACTTGTATCATCCTTTTGCGCAACCCATGACTAAATGGCCGCAAGATCCGCAAATACACCGAACTCCAATGCGGGCGAAGATGATCGTCGGTTGTCGAAGCGCCGGGGCTGATCCCAGCGCACTTCCCGGCGAAAGAGAGAAAGCTCATGTGGCACCCCTCGAACGTCGTCCCGGCGCGCTGCCCCAGAGCTTGGTTTTGGAGGAGCCAAGGCCACTACACCGATTTCCCCCTCACTTATAAGTGATCCGTATCAAAGCCTGAGTAAGATGCAACACTTGTATCATTCTCGATTTGGGCATAGCTTTCGTTTCCTCACGGGATGGGCTGTGCCGCCGAGCGAGGAAACGATGCCCCACCAGAATCATCACTCGCGAACGACCTGTATGCCCGGCGCGCTCCCCTATTGGGTGAAACTCACACCTAACCGCCGGCCGCCCATTTTGGTGCGGCTTGATTCTACACATCACCATAGAGAGTAAGCATATGACCGACGGAATAAAACGACGCGACTTCATGCGTAATGCCGGACTCATTGTTGGCGCTGCCGCGACGGCGACGCTGATTGAGAGCCCAGCTCTGGCTCAAACATCTTCCACCTCGAGGCTCAAGCCTATGAACTACGAGATTAAACCGCTCCCGTTCGACCCCAAGGACATTAAGGGCATATCCGAGAAGGTGCTGGTGAGCCATTACGAGAACAACTACGTCGGCGCTGTAAAGCGGCTCAATGCGATCGGCACGCAATTGGCGGAACTGGATTTCGCCAAGGCGCCCGTCTTCATGATCAACGGCTTGAAACGCGAAGAGCTAATCGCCACGAACTCGATGATCCTGCACGAAGCGTATTTCCAAGGTCTCGGCGGCGGCGGTGCGCCGAAGGGGGCTCTGGCGGACGCGATCACGAAGGACTTTGGTAGCGTGGACCAGTGGCGAACCGAATTCGCGGCTATGGGCAAAGCCGAGGGCGGTGGCTCGGGCTGGGTAATCCTCGCCTATTCGCCGCGCGACAAGCGACTGGTCAACCAGTGGGCCGCCGATCATACGACGACGTTGGCGGGGGGGCGGCCCGTACTTGTCCTCGACATGTACGAGCACGCCTATCACATGGATTATGGTGCCAAGGCCGCCTCCTATGTCGACGTCTACATGGAGGCGATCCGGTGGGAGAATGCAGCGAAGCTCTATGAGGGCTACAGTCGCGAAGGGTGACTTTCAGCGAGGCGCGAAACACGGAAGGCATGTCATTCATGATGCGTTTGAAGACCGCCCGCGTGTGGCGCGCCCTGCTTGCTGGAGTGGCATTCGCGGGCGGAGGCATGGCTTCCGTGCCGACGCTCGCGGCCCCTCCTCCTTCCGCGGACAAGTTCTTCGCGCTTGAGCGCGATGTGCCGCTCGGGCCGAAGATCGACCGGTTCGACTATCAAAGCCTCGACACGAGCTCCGGCCGTTTGTTCATCTCCGGCATGAGCATCGGCAAATTACTGGTGTTCGACACCAGGACCAACAAGCTGATCACAGAGCTGAACGGGTATCCCCAGGTCACCGGCGTGCTTGCCGTTCCGGAGTTGCACAAGGTCTATGCCAGTGTGCCGGGCGACGGCGTCGGCGCCCTCGTATCCGCCGCGTCTGGGATGGCTGGCATCGGCAGCGGCGGCGGTCAAGTCGTCATCCTCGATAGCAACACCTTGCACGAAATCGCGCGCGTGCCCGGTGGCGTGTTTCCAAATGGGATCACTTACGACCCGGACGATCGCACGATCTTTGTCACAGATGAGTTCGGCAAGGGCGTGACTATCATCGACGGCGAGGCGGACCGAACCATCGGCCGGATCGAACTGGGCGGGCTGGTAGGCAATGTGCAATATGATCCGATCACAAAGCGGGTCTATGCGGCCGTAAAAAACACCAATGAGCTTGTCGCAATCGATCCCAGATCGCATGCGGTCGCGGCGCGGTATCGGCTGAATGGCGGTAGGCATCCGCATGGAGTAGCGATCTCGCCCGGATCAGCACTAGCGTTCGTCGCCTGCGACGAGGACGATCGGCTATTGGTCGTGGCGCTCGACACTGGACGCGTTCTCGACAGCGTGCCGATCGCGCACAGACCCGACGTACTCGCGATCGACCCTGCCCTGCGCCGTCTCTACCTCGCTTCCGAATCGGGCGCTCTATCGGTGCTCGACATCAAGGATGCGGCATCGCCCGTCGTGATTGCCACGTTTCCATACGCCGAAAATGCGCACTCGGTCGGCGTTGATCCGAATTCGCACCGGGTATTTCTGCCGCTTCGCAATGTTGACGGACGCGCCGTATTACGGATTTTGCAGCCAAAGACGGCAAGTGGCGCGTCGAAAGGAGCAGCTCTGCATGTCCGTTGAAGACGAACAGAACTGCTATCTGGTCTGGATCTCCGACACAACAGTAGAGATGCGTGATCCGGATGGGACGTTCTTCCTGGAGGGTGTCCTGCAGAAGCCCTCTGCAAGAGATTAATGTCTCGGAGCGAGAGACATTGGGCATATTGGGGCAATTCACACGGAGAAATCCTATGCATGCAAAACTCACGACTGGCGCAAAAGCTAATAGCGATGTCGGCGACGGCTGCAGGTTCGACACCTTCGTCTCAAGATACGGTCTCGAGCGCGACCCGGCGATCATGACCATAGCCGCGATCGTGCGCGGCGCCGACACGGACCGGCACGATCTCACGCCACAGTCGGCGGGGCTACTGGCGATCTCCATGGGTTTGCGGGACGTGACGCCTGACGACCACGAGGTGCTGAAGCACGGCTTCGTCATCTATGACGCGCTCTACGCGTGGGCCTCGGGCCGCAGAGCGGAAACGCACAGCTGGCCACCCGCCACGAAGCCGGCGGCCTGAGCAGAGGACACGGAATGGTAGACCAATCGAATGAGGACGTCGCAGGACGTCAGCCAAGCAACCGCGTCGTTCAGTGGATCGACCACCGATTGCCAGTTTTCACCTTCGTCAATCATGAATTGAACGCCTATCCGACGCCGAGGAATCTGAACTATTTGTGGAATTTCGGTTCGTTGGCCGGGTTCATGCTGGTCGTCATGATCTTCACCGGCGTCGTGCTCGCTATGCACTACACAGCGGATTCTAAGCTCGCCTTCGGCTCCATCGAGCACATCATGCGCGATGTGAACTACGGGTGGATGATCCGCTACATCCACCTGAACGGCGCATCGTTCTTCTTTATCGCGACCTACATCCATATCTTCCGCGGCCTTTACTACGGTTCGTACAAAGCGCCGCGCGAGCTGTTGTGGATGCTGGGGGTCGTCATTCTGCTGCTGATGATGGCAACCGCCTTCTTTGGCTATGTCCTGCCCTGGAGCCAGATGGCGTTCTGGGGCGCCACGGTGGTCACCAACCTGTTCTCCGCGGTTCCGGTTATCGGAGAGAGCATCGTCACCTGGCTTTGGGGCGGGTACTCCGTCGATAATCCGACGCTGCAGCGCTTCTATGCCCTGCACTACCTCCTGCCGTTCGTCATCGTCGGCGTCGTCATGCTGCATCTCGTCGCGCTGCATCGGCACGGTTCCAACAATCCGCTCGGCATCGACCGCAACGGGCCGGGAGATAGCATCCCCTTCCACCCCTACTACACGGTCAAAGACCTGCTCGGCTTGGCGGCTTTCCTGCTGGTGTTCGCCTTCTTCGTCTTTTACCTGCCGAACTACCTCAATGATCCCACAGCCTACATTCCAGCGAATCCGCTGCAGACGCCGGCCGAAGTGGTGCCGCAATGGTACTTCCTGCCGTTCTTCGCGATACTCCGCTCGATTCCGAACAAACTCCTCGGCGTCATCGCCATGTTCTCGGCCGTCGGTGTCCTTTTCGTCCTGCCCTGGCTGGATATATCGAAGGTCCGCAGTGCCCGCTTCCGGCCAATCTACAAATGGGTTTTCTGGTTCCTGGTCATCGACGTCATCGTTTTGGGCTGGGTCGGCGCCAACAAGCCGGAGGGCTTTTTCGTTCTCATCGGCCGCGTTGGCACGTTCTATTACTTCTTCCATTTCCTGGTCGTCATGCCGTTTCTCGGCATTTTCGAGCGCCCGCTGCCGCTCCCGACCAGTATCGTCTCGGCAGTTCTGCCGAAGGGCGACGCGCATCCTGCCGCAGCGCAGGTGCCGGTGCATACGCCGTGACCAGCCAGCCGCGCTCAGGCGCCTGAAGATCACGGGCCACCAAGCAATTCGCAGTGAAGAAAAGAGGAATACCGCCATGACACTCCCTACCCGCTTGGCAGTTCTCATTGCTGCCGCAACTATCGTCACCCCCTCGTTCGCCGCCAATCCAGATTGGAGCCAAGTCGGAAAAGCGCTGGGCAAAGGAGGGACCACGCTGTCCGACGGCGTCTATAGAGTTGGCTTGCCACGATCCGACCTGAAAGTATCGCTCGATGGCGTAACCCTGAAGCCAGGCTTTGCCCTCGGAGGCTGGATCGCGTTCGAACCAATGGGGAATCAGGCAATGGTCATGGGTGACATCGTTCTGACGCAGGATGAGGTGAACCCGGTCATGAAGAAGCTTCAAGCAGGTGGGATCGAGATCACTGCGCTTCACAACCACTTGCTGCGCGCGGAGCCAATGACACTCTACATGCACGTCTTCGGCCAGGGCGACCCGGCCACGCTCGCCACAGCGCTTCATGCCGGGTTGGCGCTGAGCAAGACACCGATGGAGAATGCCGCGTCCGGTGCCGCACAGCCGCAACCCGCCCCCCAGCAGATCGAGTTCGACACGGCGGCCGTCGACCAGGCTATTGGTCATAAAGGCAAGGCCAATGGCGGAGTTTATCAGTTCACCATCCCACGAGCCGAAACGATCACGGACGGTGGTATGACGGTCCCGGTGTCGATGGGTACCGCCATTGCCATCAACTTCCAGCCGACCGGAGGAGGCAAGGCGGCGATCACGGGCGATTTTGTACTGATCGCATCGGAGGTCAATCCAGTCATCAAAGTACTGCAAGGCAGCGGCATAGAGATCACGGCACTGCATAGCCACATGATCGACGAGCAGCCGCGGCTCTTCTTCATGCATTTCTGGGCGAATGACGACGCCGCCAAGCTGGCGCGCGGCCTCAAGGCGGCTCTCGACAAGATGAACCTCGCGAACAGCTAGGGTCGGTCCAGTGCGCGCCGCCAGCGTGGCCGTTGGCCTCATCGCCTCGATCCCCCTGATCGTATGCTCCGTCGGCCCGGCTTCGGCGGAGCCGCCTCTGATCCTCGAGCGAACAATCCCGCTCGAAAACGTCTGGGGCCGCATCGATCATATGGCAATCGATCGTGTTGGGGGACGACTGTTCGTCGCCGAACTCGGCAACGACAGCGTCGATGTAGTCGACCTTCAGGCCGGGAAAGTCTCCCAGAGGATCAACGGACTGAAGGAGCCGCAGGGCGTCGCATATCTTGCCGATCGGGACGTGATTGTCGTCGCCAGTGGCGATGACGGGTCCGTTCGGTTCTTGCGCGCTGGTGATCTGTCGTCACTGGGAACCGCGGCTCTCGGCAACGATGCGGACAATGTCCGCATCGATCCGTCTTCCGGTCATGTCCTTGTAGGATATGGCGATGGCGGGCTGGCCATCCTCGATCAGGTGACCCATTCAAAGCTCGAAGACATAAGACTGGCCGGCCATCCCGAAAGCTTTCAGGTCGACGCGAAAACGGGCCAGGTGTTCGCCAATGTGCCGGACGCCGGGCAGATCGCCATCATCGACCTCAAATCGCGCAAGCAGGTGGCTACCTGGAAAACTCCAGGCTTGGCGGCGAATTTTCCGATGGCGCTCGACAGCGGGGGGCGCCGGCTTGCAGTTGTGTTCCGCAGTCCGGCAAAGCTTGCCCTGCTGGATGCGGCAACTGGTGCGGTGACAGCGAGCCTCGATACATGCGGCGATGCTGACGATGTTTTCTTCGACGGCAAGCGCGATCGAATCTATGTGAGTTGCGGAGACGGCGTGATCGACGTTGTGCGGCGTAGCCCTAGTGGGCTCAGACTGGTCGAACGTGTGGCAACCTCCAGCGGCGCCCGGACCTCGCTCTTCGTACCGGAACTCGATCGCCTCTTTGTTGCTGTGCGTGCTGGATGGCTTGGATCCGGGGCCGCTATCCTCGAATTCCGCCCTTCGCCATGATGTCGATCAGGCATCGGTCGCCCAAGTCAAAATACCTCTCAGTTCGACGAGATTTGCCAAACGGCTACGCCAGCTAGAATGAGGCCGGCGATACCTTCGATGGTCCTGGATATGATATCGAACAGGCGTGGCCGGCTGTCGAAGAAATGCACTAAGGCGCTCCCGAATTCGACAAGCGTCTGGAACATGGCCATCGAAACGGCTCCGCTTCAGCCGCACGTCAATTCAAGGCGCGTCGCGAAAATCTTGCCGAGATTGGTCCCCGTCGGGTCAGTGAAGAACGCGTCTGTCAGCCTCTTCTGGTTCTGCGCGATAGCCGTGTCGGGATTCGGAGGCACGATGGCGCGTGAGCAGCCTTCAGGCAGAGCATCCAGATACCGATTAATCCGAGCAGCCCGAGACTAATGTCTTCCAGCAGCGGCGCGCGGCCGACACTGCCGAGGGCGATCGAGACTAGCGGCAGCGACAGGACCGCGATCAGCACGGCGATCGTGACGTGCGACAAAGGTATCGTAGCTTTTGCACATTCAAACTTGTTCCTATTTATTTGCAACGGCCGTAACATTATTGAGAAGCTATGGTATCTCTTTCTTGGCTTCTCCTGACCTACAAAGTTCCGCCCGAGCCGGCGGCCAAACGCATTGCGCTGTGGCGCAGGCTGAAGGGCATGGCGCGATCTATCTGCAGAACGGTGTCTGCCTGCTGCCCAAGACCGACGATCATGTGCGCCGGCTGAAAATGCTGGAGAACGATGTTTCCAAGATGGGTGGCGAGTCCGTCATCCTTGAAACGGTCGCTCTCGACCGAGGCCAGGAGGACAAGGTCGTCACCCGCTTCAAGGCCGATCGCGATGAGCAGTACCGCGAGTTTCTCGGGCGGTGCGCCGATTTCGAGGTCGAGATCGCCAAGGAGATCGCGATCAACAAATTCACCTATGCGGAGCTCGAAGAGGAAGACACCGACCTGAAGAACTCCAGGGCTGGCTGGAGAAGATCAGGAAGCTTGATTTCTACGGCGCGACGCTGGCCGAGGAAGCCGCCGAGCGGCTGCGCACTTGCGAGGTTTTGCTCGACAGCTACGCACAACGCGTCTTCGACGCGCATGACGAGAACCGGTGAAAGGCCGGCCATAACGGCGCGAGGTTCCCAATAGTGGCGGAGACAATTACGCGTCCCTCAGCGAGGCAAGGTATCCCGGCCAGTATCTGGGCACTCGGCTTTGTCTCGATGCTGATGGATATTTCGTCCGAGATGATCCACGCCCTGCTGCCCGTCTACATGGTGACGGTGCTCGGCACCTCGGCTCTCATCATTGGCATCATTGAAGGTATCGCCGAGGCGACCGCCTCGATCACCAAGGTGTTCTCCGGTGCGCTCAGCGATTGGCTCGGCAAGCGCAAGATTCTGGCGGTGCTCGGCTATGGTCTTGCGGCTGTCACCAAGCCCATCTTTCCATTGGCGCCCACGGTCGAATGGTTGGTCGCGGCACGCTTCATCGACCGCATCGGCAAGGGTATACGCGGCGCACCGCGTGACGCCCTCGTCGCCGATATCGCACCGCCGCATCTGCGTGGCGCGAGTTTCGGTCTTCGCCAATCGCTCGACACGATCGGCGCCTTCATCGGCCCGTTCATCGCTATCTGCCTGATGTGGCTGACGTCGGATCATTTCCAGACGGTGTTCTGGATCGCCGTCATTCCGGCATTCCTGTCGGTCGGACTGATCCTCGTCGCCGTCAAGGAGCCCGAACGCCCGAAGGCGTTGCGCCGCGTTCGCATGCCCCTGCATCGTGACGAGCTTGGCCGTCTCGGAGCGACTTATTGGTGGTCGCGATCGCCGCCGTATTCACGCTTGCCCGCTTCAGTGAGGCTTTTCTGATTCTGCGGGCGCAATCCATCGGCCTGCCGCTGATGCTGGTCCCGGCGGTGCTGGTGATCATGAGCCTCGCCTATTCGCTGTCGGCCTATCCGATCGGCATTCTGTCCGATCGCGTGGATCGGGTGACGATCCTGATCCTGGGCCTGGTGCTGCTGCTGGTCGCCATCTGATCTTGGCTCTGGCGCCGCAGGTGATCGGGCTCGCCATCGGCGTGACGTTCTGGGGTCTGCACATGGGATTCACGCAAGGCCTGCTGGCGACCTTGGTCGCTGAAGCCTCGCCGCCGGAGCTGCGGGGGACCGCTTTTGGCGTGTTCAACCTTGTCACCGGTCTCGCGTTGCTCCTCGCCAGCGTGATCGCCGGCGCGCTTTGGGATGTGGCCGGGCCGCAAGGTACATTTCTCGCGGGAGCCATCTTCACCGTGCTGACGCTTACAGGATTATTTGTCATCCGCGGTCGGATGAAAGGGCGGGTAGATGCCTGAATACCTTCGGTTCCACCCGCTGGCCTCCACCCACCAATTGCCTCCAAGCCCGAATACGCTGAACCTAGGAGCTGCCTATGTATGAATTCGACACCGCAGTAACACATGCAATCAACGGGTTGGCTGAACGAAGCGCGGCCGTCGAGCCATGTCCTTGTCGCGGCAGGGTTCTCGTTCCTTCTCTGCCTCGCCCTCAATCAGCTTATCCTGCTCTTCATCCACCGGATGCGTCCGTACGATGGCGGTGTGACCAATCTCCTGATTGCCCGCAGCGCCGATCCCTCGTTCCCTTCCGACCACGCGACGGCGACCTTTGCCATAGCGGCGGCGTTCCTCCTGCATGGCATGCGGCGCGTTGGGCTGGGCTTTGTCGCTGCAGCCATGCTCGTCACATTCTCGCGCGTCTATATCGGAACCCATTACGCCAGCGACGTTCTGGGCGGGGCGTTGACCGGGATTATTGCCGCTTTCGCCGTTCGCGCGGTCTATCGGGAAGACACCCGCGTCGACCGCTTCGTCACCGGCATTCTATAGGACGTCTCGGGATGCTGAGATCCCTGGTTGCAGATGACAGCTTCTCGCGGGGCCCTACCATTCAGACAGACTCGACGCTGCCGCAGCACTACGGTCATCCATTTATGCCGCGCCGCGTTTCGAACAGGAACCAAATGCGCTTCTCGCCTTCGTCAATCCAGTTCTCCAATAGGCTGGCGGTGGCCACGTCGCGATATTCGTCGCAGAGATCGTGCATCGTTCGCATGCTTGCCACTAGCGTTGCATTGTCCTCGCGCAATTCGGCGAGCATCTCGTGCGGGTGAACGAAATCGGCGTCATTGTCCTGGAGGCGCTGTTGGCGGGAAATGTCTCCGATCGACTTGATGGTGCGAGCTCCCAGCGTGCGCACCCGCTCCGCCAGCGGATCGGTTATGGCGATGATTTCCGCGCCCTGGTCGTCGAGCAGACGGTGGTAGTCGCGAAAAAGCGGACCTGACATATGCGAATGAAAATTCTTCGTCTTCAGATAGAGGGCAAAGATGTCGGCAAGCAGCACCGTTGCGGCGGCGCCGTGTTCTTCGTCGCATCAGCCCCGAGGCCGGTCGGGGCCTTCGTTTTGTGCCGAGTGCTTCGTTGCGATTGCCAGGCTCACACTTCTGAAGGGTCGCCTGAACGGGCGAGGAGGCTGAGGCAGGCCAGCACCGGAGGCACGACAAAGCACCAGGTCGGGGAGGCGACGAACGCAAGCGCCGCGGCCGCGCAGCCAAGTGCAAAGCTTAGAAGGCTGCTTGACATGCGCTTCAGCCGGTCCTTGAGTTCGCGCGTGTGGTCGGTTGCTGCACCCGACATGAGGTCGGCGAGGTCGACCATGATCTGTGTGGTCGTGCCAGTCATTAGCGTCGTTGGCGGCAGCTTGGAAAGATGGACCCGGTGCAGCCCGTTCTGGATCGCCATGGCCGTCACCAGGGTCATGCCGATGGCGATGGCCGCGGGCGAGTCACCATTCGAGACAGGGCCGTGAACGACTGCGGCAATGGCCGCGATCGTCAGCAGCACAAGCTTCAGGCCAAGCAGCGTGACGATGGCCCGCCGTCCCTTGAGCTTGAGCCGCAGGGACAACAGTCTCGACAGCAGGATGACGACGCAGAAGACCGGCAATGCGAGCAATTTTGCGATGATGCCTGTCGTTCCGAAGGCGAGCGCGGCGCCCAGCGTGACGAAATTTCCCGTGACATGGGCGGTGAACAGGCCGGCAAGGGCGAGGAAGCCCATCGTGTCGACATAACCGCCGTTGAAACTGAGAAGCATGCCGAGCGACGGTCTGGTCATGGAGTTCTCCGCTTGCGCTGTCTTGCTTTGGCGATGCACGCCGATTGCGGGGCGTGTCCAACGGCCATGATCTTTCTCGAACTATCCTTATCACTTAGACTACCCCCGATGGATGCCGGTGGCGGCATCCCTTCCGAAACGATGTTTGGCCGCCCCTGACGTCCGGCGGCCGGGAAGGTCATTTGCTGCAACGAAGACAAAGGCGCCAGCAAGCCCGATGTGCTCGAAGAACGCGTTCATGGCCATGGACTGCGTGGGGCCGGGCGGCAGGTCCCAGTAACGCAGGGCGATCCAGGTCGCGCCAAACGTGAAGACGGCGAGCGCCAGCGCTCCGATCCAGCGCCAGTATCCCGTCACAATCAACGCCGACATGGCCAGTTCGAAGGCGATGATGGCGGCGGCGAGAAGCGGTGCCGGCAGAAGGCCAAAATGCTCCATCTCGGCGATGGCGCCGCTGAAGTCGAGGAGTTTGACGATCGGTCCCTGGATATAGGCGGCACATAAAGCGAGCAGCGGCAATGTGCGCAGGGCTGGCGCTGAAAGCAGTCTGCCTGCGAGGCCTTGTTCAATCGCGATGGTGTTCGTGTTCAGGAATGGCTCCCTGGATCAGACGGCCCAGCAACTGCAGCCGAGCGCACCGAAAAACCCCTTGAGGTCGGACACAGGCAGCTTAGAGGTCCCGGAGCCGGCATGGTCGTGACCGTGAACGCCGCAGGCGGATGAACAGCCGCAGGAAGCGATAGCCGTCCTTCTCAGCGAGTGCCGACCGGCACCGTCCGCGTCGCCCCAGGCGCCATAGCCGCCGAAGACGCGAACCGGCGACCAGTCCGGCATCGCTGGCGGAACGTCGCTCTCGTCGAGATCGACAAAATCACCAGCGCCATAGACCATCTTGCCGCCGACAATGGTGAGGCCCGACGTGAGGAAGGAGATCTCGTCCTCGGCACAGGCGAAGAAGTCCTTGTCGGGGACGATGAGGTCGGCGAATTGGCCTTTTTCGATCCGGCCCCTCTTGCCTTCGTCGTTGGCGAACCAGCTGACATTCTCGGTCCACATGCGAAGCGCGGTTTCGCGGTCAAGGCAATTGCGGCGCGGATAGATCCGCGTGCCGCCGACCGTGCGCCCGGTGATCATCCAGGCGAGCGAGACCCATGGATTGTAGGAGGCAACGCGGGTTGCATCGGTGCCGGCCGAAACGAGCACACCGCGCTCCAGCATCTTTGCGATCGGCGGTGTCGCCTCGGCAGCGCCCAGGCCGTAGCGGTCGACGAAATATTCGCCCTGGTAGGCCATGCGATGCTGGACGGCGATGCCGCCGCCCAACGCCGCGACCCGGTCGATCGATTGGTCCGAAATCGTCTCGGCGTGGTCGAAGAACCAGTTCAGTCCGTCGAGCGGAATATCCTGGTTGACCTTCTCGAAGACGTCGAGCGCCCGGCTGATCGTCTCGTCATAAGTGGCGTGCAGCCGCCAGGGCCAGCGGTTTTGCGCCAGGATGCGGACCACATCCTCCAGTTCGCCTTCCATTTCCGGCGGCATGTCCGGACGCGGCTCGCGGAAATCTTCGAAATCGGCGGCCGAGAAGACGAGCATCTCACCGGCGCCATTGTGGCGGAAATAGTCCGACCCCTGTTTGTATTTGACCGAGGCAGTCCATTTGAGGAAGTCGTCCTTTTCCTCCTTAGGCTTCTGCGTGAACAAATTGTAGGCAAGCCGCACCGTCATGAGGCCGTCGTCGGCAAGCTTTTGGATAACGGCATAATCGTCCGGATAGTTCTGGAAGCCGCCGCCGGCGTCGATGACGCCGGTCACGCCGAGTCGGTTGAGTTCGCGCATGAAATGACGGGTGGAATTGACCTGGTAGTCGAAGGGCAGTTTCGGGCCCTTGGCGAGCGTTGCGTAGAGGATGCCGGCGTTCGGCTTGGCCAGCAGCAGTCCGGTTGGATTGCCGGCTGCGTCGCGACTGATTTCGCCGCCGGGCGGGTTCGGTGTGTCCTTGGTGTAGCCAACAGCGCGCAGCGCTGCGGCATTGAGCAAAGCGCGATCGTAAAGATGCAGAATGAACACCGGCGTGTCGGGGGCGATGGTGTTGAGTTCCGCGATGGTGGGCAGGCGTTTTTCGGCGAACTGGTGTTCGGTGAAGCCGCCAATGACCCGCACCCATTGCGGCGGCGGGGTGATATCGACCTGCCGCTTCAGCATCGCCATGGCGTCGGCCAGCGAGCGGACACCGTCCCAGCGCAGTTCCATGTTGAAATTCAGCCCGCCGCGGACGACGTGCGTATGATTGTCGATCAGCCCCGGCAGCACGCGCTTGCCCTTCAGGTCGACAATCCTGGTGCTGGCGCCTGCCAATGCCATGATGTCCTGGTCGTGGCCGACTGCCAGGACCTTGCCGTCCTTGATGGCGACGGCGCTCGCAGTCGGGTTGGAACGGTCAAGTGTGGTGATCAGCCCATGATGCAGGATCAGGTCGGCGGTGTCGTCTTCAACCATTGTTCGTTGCCTCGCAGATGTTGGAATTCAACCCTGTGCGCTCTTGTCTGTGCCCCGGGCTTCCGACACCTCAGACGGCATGCGGCCTTGCGGCAAATTCCCGAATACATGCGGGCGTACTTGATGCAGCCACGACAGGGCCGCCGGTTCACTGCGCCACATATTCTTGACAAGCGGCGGCAGTTGTTCGCCGACGAGGATGCCGAAAAGGCCGACAAGCGCGATGATCGGCGGTGCGGGGGAGCGGACATTCAACAGTCCATAGATGACGCCTACGAGCAGGCCGACGGCAAGCGAGATGACATAGGGTTTCATGTGGCGCTCCAGGAGAACGGAAGGATTGCCTGGCGGCGCCGGCGATTTCGCCAGCGCCACTGCGGGCGATTCAACCCTCGTGCGCGCCGAGCATGGTCTTGGCGTAGATGACGCCGAGGCCATAGGCGCCGCCCAATCTCTTGGCGATGCCCGTCGTCAGCTCGTAGGTGTCGCCGCGCGCCCAGTCGCGCTGCAGTTCCAGCAGATATTGCAGCGACGTCATCGGCCGTACGCCGGCCTGGATCATCCGCTGCATGGCGCGCTCATGCGCTTCGTCGGAGACGTCGCCGCAGGCGTCTGCAATCACATAGACTTCGAAACCCTGATCCAGTGCGGAAAGAGACGGGCCGACGATGCAGACGCTGGTCCACAGGCCGCACAGGACGAGACGCTTCTTGCCGATCGCATTGACCTGGGCGATGACGGCGGCGTCCTCCCAGGTGTTCATCGAGGTGCGGTCAAGCAGCGGCTGGCCGGGAAAGGTATTTGTGATCTCGTCGAACATCGGTCCCGAGAACGTCTTCTCGGCGACGGTGGTCAGGATGGTCGAAACGCCGAAGCCGGCCGCAGCATGGGCGACCAGCGCCGCGTTGTTGCGTAACAGGACGGCATCGATCGACTTGGTGGCAAAGGACATTTGCGACTGGAAGTCGATCATGATCAGCGTGTGGTCCTTTGGCGAAATCAGCTCTGAACCGGGTTTCGGAGTAGCAGTCAGCGGCATGGTCGTCCTCGTTCAAAAATAGATTGACGTTCGGTGCGGAGCCTTGACCGGCACGCAGTGTGCATTCGCGCTTCTCGCTATTGAGAGCGTCGGCAAGCCTCTGTTTCCGTGAGGCGCACTGGATCACGACTCGAAATTCAGGGCTTGTAGGAACTATCCGCGCTTTTGACGTTTCGCTCGGGATTGCAGGCCTGCCCGCCGTGCTCGGCTGAGCCCAATCGTATGGGACGGTTGCTCGGATGTTGATCATGCATGAGACGTCAAAATATCAGATGCTTTGTACAAGCGCCGGACACCGGCCTGTGGTCGAAGGATGCTTCGTGAGTAGAAGTGTCGAGACGGTTGAGGAGTAGTCTGCTGCCAACCTCTCTCGCTGCGCGTTAGCTTGAATGAGGACAGGTCAATGACGACAGTCCGGACCTCATGGTCACACCGGAAGGCAGCTGGTCCCGGTCCTTCTCTCGTCGCACAACTGAATGTTCTCCCGCCGCAATGCGCATCCTTCAAGGCGGCTGCAACCTCGGCCATCGCTCCATGAGGGCAGGGGCCAGAATGATTGCGCTTGGCCTGTGCGCAAGCCAGCTCACAGGATGCATTGCGGCCTTTCCCCGCGACGGTGTCCCACAGCAATTGGCGTCGGCGGCCGAACCGCCCGGCTATCAGCGCGATATCCGGATCTGGGGCGATTCCTATGCCACCTATCCGGCTGCGCGACTTGTGCGGTTCCATGACGAGAGGCTGAAGGCGTCGAAGGCCGATCCGTCCATAAATCTCAGAGCGCTGAACGCCCTTACACTGTCGGGCGGTGGCAGCAGCGGTGCCTTCGGAGCCGGCATTCTTGCAGGCTGGGCCAAGGCCGGGACCAGACCAAAATTCGATATCGTCACCGGGATCAGCGCCGGCGCGCTGATCGCACCCTTTGCTTTCCTTGGTCCGGCCTATGACGACGAACTCAAGGCAGGATTCACCGAGGTCACCGACGCCAACATCTACACCAGGCACAGTTTTCTCGGAGCACTCTCCAGTGGCTCCTTCACCAGCAACGCTCCGCTCGCCAAGATGCTCGACGAACATATTACCGACGCCATGCTTGCCAAGATTGCGGCTGAGTATTCCAAGGGCCGCCGGCTGTTTATCGGGACGACCAATCTCGACGCGGATCGGGCCGTCATCTGGGATATGGGAGCCATAGCGGCAAGCGGGCGGCCGGATCGAAGGAAACTTTTCAACGAGGTCATCCTGGCCTCCACGTCCATCCCGGGCATCTTTCCGCCTGTCGATCTCGAAGTGACCGCGGCCGGCAAGACCTATCACGAGATGCATGTCGATGGTGGCACCGCCAACGAGGTCTTCCTCATGCCGGCCGGACTGACGCTCGGCCAACTCGACAAGACATTCCATACCAAGGTGAAGGCGCGGCTCTATGTGATCCGCAATGGCAAGACCACGCCGGAGTACAGCCCGGTCAAAGCCACCTTGCCAGACATTGCCGAGAAGGCGGTCTCGTCGCTGATCAAGACGCAAGGTATCGGCGACCTTTACCGACTCTATGCCGTCGCCAAACGTGACGGGATCGACTTCAACGCCATAGACATTCCGGCCGACTTCACTGTGGAAGCCAAGAGCCCGTTCGACCAAAGCTTCATGCGCGCGCTTTACGCCAAAGGCTACGAGCTGGGCCGCAACGGCGTCCCATGGAAAAAGACTCCGCCCGGATTTGATGAGCCTTCCAATGAAGGGCGATGATGCGTCGGCTACCTTCGAAGGGCCCCGACGAGCACGCAAGCCATTGCGAAAGCAGGTACAGCCACGATGACAACCGCCATCAAGGATTGTCCAGACCAAACGGAGACATACGGTGCCGGATATGTCGCGTGACCCGATGAGCAAGACATCGGTTTCGACTGACGAGTCGCCGCTGGGGAGCGTCGCAGCGGCCGATACGAGTGCGACAAGAGATGAATTTCCGGATCGTCAAGCGCCCGCATCAGTTGAACTCGCTGCCGCTGAACCACCGAGAACCTCGAAAATGGCGGCGGCCATCGTCGTGCTCAGTGTGCTGGCGATCGTTGGCTTGTCTTTGTGGTATCTAGTTCGGCCACAGCCGCTTCTTGTGCAAGGCGAGGCCGATGCCACGCGCATTGACATAGCGGCCCGCATCGACGGCAGGGTCGGACAAAGGCCGGTTTCGCGCGGCGACAATATTACGGCCGGGCAATTGCTGGTGGCGATCGACAATCCGGAACTGTTGACGAAGCTCAACGAGGCGGAGGCTGCAAAGATCGTTGCCCAAGCGGACTTCACGCGCATCCAGGTCGGCACGCGCGCCGAAGTGGTGGCTGAACGCAAGGCTGAGGTCGCGTCAGCACAGGCCAGTCTGACGCTTGCCCAGCAGACCTATGACCGGGTCAAGCAGGTCACGCAGGGCGGTTTCGAGTCGGTCGCAAAGCTCGACGAGGCGACCGCATCGCTCGATGTGGCAAAGCGAACGCTGGAGCAGGCACAACTCGCCTATCAGGAAGCCGTCGCCGGCTACACTGTCGAGGAACGCGGCGTTGCACAGGCTGCCGTCGCCAAGGCCGAGGCCGCGATCGCGACACTGAAGGCGCAGGCCGACGAGATGACCGTCAAGGCGCCGATGGAGGCCCAAGTCTATCAAATCGGCGTGGAGGTCGGCGAATATGTCTCGCCCGGCGTGCCGTTGCTTTCGCTGGTCGATCTCAGCGACGTCTGGGTCCATTTCGATCTGCGTGAGGATCTGATCAAGGGTCTGAAGGTTGGAGACCGGTTCGCGGTCAAAATCCCGGCGCTTGGCGACATGCCCATAACCGTCGAGGTGCGCACCATCGCCACCCGCGGCGAGTATGCCGGGTGGCGCGCAACGCGCGCGACGGGCGATTTTGATCTCAGGACCTTCGAGGTGCGGGCCTATCCGGTCGACAAGATCCCAGGCCTCAGGCCCGGCATGAGCGCCTACGCCGACTGGAAGAGCGCGCAGTGATGGGGAGCGCGCGCCGTTTCGGCATTGTCGATGTCGCCCTGCGCGAGGTGGCCTGGATCTGCCGCGACAAGGTCGCGCTGCTGCTCGTTGTCGGCATCCCGTTGATCGCCTTCGCGATCCTTACAGCCACATTCAGCAATGCGGTGATCCGTGATCTCAAGGTCGACGTGGTCGATCAGGACAGGTCGAAGACGTCAGAGACCTTCGTGCAGGCGATCAGCTCAGCGCCGGGCGTCACCGTGGCGAAACGGTCCGCCGATCTCGATGGCGCCATGCATGCCGTCCGTTTCGGCGACGCCATCGCCGCAGTCTATATTCCGCAGAATCTCGAACGCGATATAGCGGCGGGGCGCCGGCCGCAGGTCGTGATCTTTTTCAACAAGCAGTTCTTTACGCCCGGCAACGTCGCTTCGAGCGCGCTGCAGGCTGCACTCTCGGCAGCCGTGGCGGATCTGCCGGCGAGACAACGCAGCGCAGCCTTCACGCCCGGTCCGCTTGTCGTCGAACAGTACGTCCTGACCAATCCCGCGCTGAACTATGCGCAGTTCCTGTTGCGAGCGATCCTGCCGACCGTGCTGCATGTCGTGATCGCACTTGCCGCGGGCTATGCCGTCGGTTCCGAGTTCGGATCGCGCAACATGCGCGAATGGCTGGCGACGGCCGGGGACAGCATGCTCGTCGCGCTCCTCGGCAAGCTCGCTCCCTATTTCGGCATTTTCCTTGTCATGATGGCGGTCGGGCTCGGCATCATTCACGGCTATTTCGAAATACCATTCCGCGGCGATCCCGCTCTGGTGGGCCTCGGCGCTTGCCTGCTGATCATCGCCTATCTGTCGCTGGGTGCGCTGTTGCAGCTGCTTGTCAGGAGCCTGCCTCTCGGGCTGAGCCTAACCGGTATTATCTGTTCGCCGGCCTTCGGCTTCGCCGGCGTCGGCTTTCCGGTGCTGGCGATGAACGGCTTCTCCCGTGCCTGGGGTGCGATGCTGCCGCTACGCTGGTACATCCAGATCCTGTTCGACCAGGCGGCGCGCGGCGTGCCGGCAGGGGATTCCGTTGAGCCTTTCATGATGCTGGGGGGGCTTGCCGTCATCTATTTCAGCCTGGCTTGGCTGAGACTGCGCGCCATCGGCCACAAGCCGCTGCCAAAACCGAGCCCGGCACCTCAGCAAGACCGGCCAGGCAGGATCGGCATCGTTCGCGCATTCACCGACGAATTTCGCGGCGTCGTCAGTGACCGCATGGCTTTCGGCCTGATCGTTCTGGCGCCCATCGTCTACGGCGTGTTCTACCCGCAACCCTATCTCGGCCAACTGATCAAGGACATTCCAATAGCTGTCGTCGACGACGATTCCTCCACGGTCAGCCGCACGATCATCCAGGCAGTCAATGCCGACGAAGCGGTCAAGGTGGCGCTTCGGCCGGCCACGTTGGCGGACGCGCAGGCGGCGCTCGCCCGCCGGGAGGTGTTCGGAATCCTGAGCATTCCGTCGGGAACCGAGCGCGAGATATTGAAGGGCGATCAGGCCAGGCTGCCTGCCTATGTCGATTCAGCCTACTTCCTGCTCTACAGCCGGACCCTGCAAGGCATTCAGGAAGGAGTGGGTGCGGTCACTACAGATCTTGTCGCGCGCAGCGCCCGCCCGGACGGAAGCCTCTACCGAGCGGCTCTCGCGCAAAGCTCGCCTGTTGAGATTTTGAACCAGCCTTTGTTCAATCCCACAGGCGGCTATGGCAGCTACGTCGTTCCCGCTGCTTTCATGTTGATCATACAGCAGACACGGCTGATGGGCTCGGCCACGGTGGCCGGGGTGGCCTACCAGCAGGGCGGCCGCCGCGCGCGCCGCCGCCGCGGCACTGTGTCGGCGGTGATCGGTCAAAGCCTGGCGCAGCTGCTGCTTGCCTTGCCGGGCTTGGCACTGTTTCTCATCGTGCTGCCGAGGGTCTACGGTTTCTCGGCAACCAACCATGTGCTCGACCTGATCGTGCTCGCCATTCCCTTCATCCTCTCGGTCAGCCTGTTTGGCCAGTTCGTCGGCAGCTGGTTCAAGCAGCGCGAAACCGCGGTTCTCCTGTTCGTCGCAATCAGCCTTCCGATGTTCTTCCTGGTCGGCGTCGCATGGCCAGTGGAGGCGATGCCGCCAATGATTCGCTCCGCCAGCTTTATCCTTCCAAGCACCTTCGGCATCGATGGCCTGGTGCGGGTCAACCAGATGGGAGCGAGCCTGACGGACGTCTCGCATGACTGGCTGGGGCTGTGGGTGCTGACAGCTGTCTACGCAATCCTTGCCGTTGCCTCAGCCAAGATCACCGCAGGGTGGAGGATGCCCGATGCTCGCTAGACACGGATATTGTCTCGCAATCTCATTGGCGGTAGCAGGCGCGGTAATGTGCGACGCCCGGCAAGCGTGGGCGGAGGAGGCGGTACCTGCGATCGCCGGGATGGTCCGGCAGACCGAGATTCGCATCGCCCCCGACGCCACGGGGCGCTTGGCGAAGGTCATCGTCAATCCGGGCCAGCATGTCCACAAGGGCGATCTTCTTGCCGTGCTTGACAACCCGGAACTGACGGCATCCGTCGGTGAAGCCAAGGCCGCCGCCGCGAGTGCCAAGGCACAGCGGAATCATGTCTATTCGGGCACGCGGGCGGAAGAGGTGGCAATCGCCGACCAGGCCATCCAGACGTCGCAAGCCAACCTTGTGCTCGCCCAGCAGCAATATGACCGCGCCTCGGCACTTGCCGGCAAGGAGTTCGCCAGCAAACAAACGCTCGACACGAGTTCGGCCTCACTTGCAAAGGCGAAGGCCGACCTTGATCTCAAAAAGGCGCAAGCTGCAGAAGCGAGCGCCGGTCCCACTGCCGAGGAGCGTGCTCTGGCCGATGCCCAGGTGGCGCTGGCCGAGGCGACAGTCAGGGATCTCCAGGCCCAGTTGGACAAGACCAGGCTGATTGCACCGGCAGACGGCACAATAGGCATCCGTGTTGCCGAGCCGGGCGAGATCATCGGCCCAGGAAAGCCGGTGATGACGATGGAGGCGGATGGTCAGGCCTGGTTCGCTTTCACGCTGCGTGAAGATGATCTGCACGAAGTAACGCTTGGCAAAACGCTGGCGCTGACGGTGCAGGACGGGCGCCAGATCGATGCTCGCGTGACAGAAATGCGACCATTGGGGGAATTTGCAACGTGGCGCGCGGCGCGCGCCGTCGGCGATCACGATCTCAATTCCTTTCGTCTCCGCCTTGAGCCAAACGGCAGTGCCGAAGGGCTGGAACCCGGCATGACCGTCTGGCTCAGCACTCAACCCGGGACTTGAAGGGTCGTCGGATGAGTTTGGTGGTGGCCGCAGCAGAAAGACCGGCCAAGCTGCCGTCGGCTTTCCGCGCCATAGTCAGGAAGGCCATCGTCCGCGACCTTCTCGTTGAGGTGGTGGATCGGGACAGATCGGCAGTGTCCAGAAGCTTCGTTGACGCAATCTGTTCGGCGCCCGGCGTCAAGGTAACGATGCGCTCCTGCGAACTCCACGAGGCCGAGGCGGCGGTGCGTTCCAGCAAGGCTGTCGCTGCGGTTTACATTCCTGAAAATCTTGAGCGGGACATCGTGCGCGGGCGCCTGCCGCATGTAACTGTCTTCTTCAACAAGCAGTTCTTCGCTGCCCGCAAATTGACTTCCAGTCCAATTCGAGCGGCAGTCTCAGCCGCCGCCGCCGACCTCGAGGCAAGCCTGCATCGCAGGGCTTTCGCACCGGGTCCCCTTGTCGTTGAACAATATGTGGCTGCCAATCCCATGGTTGATTACGCACATCTATCCGACGTCGTTGCCGATCCCATCGTCCAGACCGGTTTGGTCGCGGCAATCGAAGCACTGGTTACGCGCATTCTGCTTCGCGGCCGACCGACACTGCGCCTGGTCGGTCAGCTGGCGTTCTTTTTGGCGCTTACAGCACTGCTGCTTTATCACGGGATCCTCCCATACGCGGCCGGTCCGGCCGATATCTCTACGCTGGAGCGCGTATTGCTGGGCATCGTCAAGGTGATCTGGTGGATCAATGCCGCATGGTCGCTGATCGGCGTTGTTCGCGTCTTTCTCATCCTCGAACAAAAGCCCCGTGAAGGCCGGCTTCTTCAGGATCTTGTTGTCGGCATCATCTATGTGGCAGCGGCCCTGTCGATCATCGCCTACGTCTTCAACGCTCCGGTCGGAACGCTGATCGCCACATCCGGCGCGGTCGCCATTGTGCTCGGCCTAGCCCTGCAGAGCACCCTGGGCGACGTCTTCTCAGGCATAGCACTCAATCTCGCCAAGCCCTACGGGATCGGCGACTGGCTTGTGCTGAGCAACGGCATCGAAGGCAAGGTGGTCGAGACCAATTGGCGGGCAACCCATCTCCTGACGGGTGCAAACGACATGGTAGTTGTCCCCAACAGCGACCTGGCGAAAGCAAGGCTGACCAATCTCAGCAGTCCCGAGCGGAGCCATGGCGTGACGCTCACGGTCCGTTTTCGGTCGACCACCGCACCGTCTACTATGGCCGACGTGATGCGTTCGGTTCTGCTCAGCAGCAATTCCATATTGGCGCTACCGGAGCCAAGCGTGCAGGTCGTGTCGCTGGACGGAGGCGCGGTTGAACTGGAGCTTGCTTTCCTGGTTACCGACAGAGCTTTCGCCGGCAAGGCAAAGAGCGAGATATTCGATCTGGTTTTCCGTCATGCGAAGGCGGCCGGACTCTCTCTTGCCGCGCCGCTGGGATCTGTCGGCGCTCAATTTCCGGACCCGAATGAGGTCGAGATGCCGTTCGGCTTCCATACGACACCGCGGCGGCTGTTGGACGCGATCCCGCTGTTTGCCCCGCTGACCGAGGACGAGAAGGAAGCGCTCGCCTCGACGATGACGCGCCGAACGTTCCGCAAGGGTGAGACCCTCGCGGAGCAGGGGGAGGTGCTGAAGTCGCTGATGATCGTGCGCAGCGGCGTTGTAACCGTCAACCGGCGTGACGGCGCAAGCGAGATGATACTGGGGCGTCTTGCGCCCGGTGACTGCCTCGGTGAAGGCGGTCTTTTGACGGAAGCCGGCGAGTTGGGCAGCGTCAAGGCTCTCACCTTGGTGGTCGTTTATGAGATCACACAGCAGGGCCTGGCGCCGTTGTTGCGGGATCGCCCCGCGATCGCCGATGAACTGGCCTTGCTTCTTGCGAAGAGGAACGCATCGGAGCAGCTTTGGCTCGGCCGAGGCGACGGAGCCGATGGCGCGTCGACAATACCGCCCTTGCGGGCGCGTATCAGGCAGCTGTTTAAACTCTGATCAGATGAGTCTTTCGCCAGAGCATCCAATCCTGCGAGATGCGTCCAAAGCACGGACGCTTCCTACAAGCCTCCAAGCGCTTGCCCTGCTCAAATGCAACTTACGGAACTCAAATTTTACGACGCTCTCGATGGAGAGAAGCCATGGCCGACAATCTCAACATGACGTTTGGGCAGCGCGTCGCTGACGATGATATTTGCCTGGTATCAGTTCCCGTTCCGCGCATGTCGCTTGCCTCCATCGTTCACGATTTCAATATATTGCTGACGCCGATCGTGTCTGTGCTGGAGGAGATGCAAGGTCGCGGGGCCGGAACGGCGCGGCAGTTGAAAAGGATTGACGGCGCGATCTACTGTGCCTTCCGCGCCAAGACGCTCGCACGGCAACTGGTGGACTTTGCAAGTCCCCAACCGGTCAAGCTTGCCGGGGTCGATGTCGGTAGTCTTCTGCGACGGCTCGAAGCGCCGCTCGTAAGCTTGTTGTCAGGACGCATTCGTCTTGATCTCGACATCGCCGAAAATATTCCTAAGGCCTTCATCGACCAACAATTGATGGACCGGGTGTTGTTCAATCTCGTTTTGAATGCGCGTGACGCGATGCCGGAAGGCGGGCGTGTGACCATCGCGGTTGCTCAGGACTGCTACCCCGCCGGGCCGGTGCGCGGCGGCAACTCGATGATCCGCCTCACCGTCGCCGACACCGGCAACGGAATGGATGAGGCCACGCTGGAGATGGCGGGGGATCCTCACTTCTCAACCAAGACAAATGGAACCGGCCTCGGCCTGGCGACTGTGCGCCAGGTCATGGAGCGTCAGGGCGGCGGGCTGTCGATCGCCAGTGCGCCTCACCGCGGCACGACCGTCGATCTGTGGCTGCCGGTGATGTGAATTGCCACCATCCGATCGCCGCAAAACCATTCCGCTCGCGGCACGTCGGTACAAGCAGGATGTGCATTGGGAAGGTATCGCATTTGTATGGCCGCCAGTTCGGCCAGATGCAGGAGTCATGAGGTGACGAGCGATGTTGGCCGAGATTGATCCCACTGAAATTGACGCCAATTGTTCGCACACAAGGCGGCCGCGAGTCGTCATCCTGGGTGCCGGTTTTGCCGGCGTTGCAGCAGCACGGGCCCTCAAGCGATCCGATGCGGACGTGGTTCTGGTCGATCGCCGCAATCATCATATCTTCCAGCCGTTGCTCTACCAGGTGGCGACCGCCGTGCTCGCGCCGTCCGAGATCGCGGCGCCGATCCGGCAGTTGGAGGCGAAGCAGGCCAATCTGGATGTGATGCTGGCCGACGTCGTCGGCGTCGATATGCCGAATCGCACGATCGATGCCCTCTATCCTGGGATCGGCATCCGCAAGGTGCAATTCGATTTCCTCGTCGTCGCCACGGGTACGCGCCCGAGCTATTTCGGCCATGATGAGTTCGCTGCCTTTGCGCCGGGGATCAAGACTCTCGCCGACGCGGAGGCGATCAGAACCAAGATTCTAAGCGCCTTCGAAATGGCCGAGGCGACCGAGGATGAGAATGAGCGCGCGCGGCAGATGAATTTCGTGCTCGTCGGCGCCGGACCGACCGGTGTCGAGCTCGCGGCGTCGATCGCACAAATGGTGAGGGTGACGCTGCGTGGGAATTTCAGGCGGATCGATCCGGCAACCAGCGCGATCACCCTGATCGAGGGAGGCGACCGAGTTCTTCCGAGCTTTGCGCCGTCACTGTCGAAAAGAGTCGCCAGGCACCTCGCCAAGCTCGGCGTCAAGGTTCTGCTCGGCGTCAAGGTCGACCGTGTCGATGCTGACGGCGTGATCGCGGGAGGCGAAAGAATTCCAAGTGCGACCGTGTTGTGGACGGCTGGCATGGCCGCATCGCCGATCATCCAGATGCTCGGCACCAAAACGGACCGAGCGGGCAGGGCACTGGTCGAGCCTTCCCTCAACTTGCCGGGTCAACCCGGCATATTCGTGGTCGGCGATGCGGCGTCCATACAGCAGGATGGAAAACCCGTACCCGGCGTCGCGCAAGCGGCCATCCAACAAGGGCGATATGTCGGCCGTCTGATCGCCGATCAGATCAAGGGGCGCGAGCCGAAGCGGCCGTTCCGCTACCGTGACAAGGGCAACATGGCTGTCGTCGGCAAAAACTACGCCATTCTGCAGGCCGGTCGTGTGAAAACGGCTGGCTTCCTGACCTGGTTCATATGGGCCTTCGTTCACCTATTGGCTCTCCCCCAACTTCAGAACCGTTGGCGAGTTCAATCGCAATGGCTGTGGTCGTATCTGACCGGCCAGCGCAGCTCGCGGCTGATCTCTGAAGCGCCACAACCAACAATCGTTTCCAAGAGGAATTCCGCATGAAGCAAAAAGACGAAAATTGTAATGCGACGTCGATCTCCCGGCGGAAAGCCCTGCTTGTCGGCACTGCGGCCGCCACAGCGGCGTTTCTCCCCCCCTTCGCCACTGTCGCTCAATCAGCAATGAACCCCGCCATTCGGAAACAAGGAGCCGAGACCATGACGTTCGTTCAGACCAAAGACGGCACACAGATCTTCTACAAGGATTGGGGACCGAAAAGCGCTCAGCCGCTCGTGTTTCATCACGGCTGGCCCCTCAGCTCGGACGACTGGGACGCGCAGCTGTTGTTTTTTGTCGCCCAGGGCTTCCGCGTCGTCGCCCACGACCGCCGCGGCCACGGCCGCTCCACGCAGGTCAGCGACGGTCACGACATGGACCACTATGCAGCCGATGCTTCAGCTGTGAGTGAGCATCTCAACCTGAAGAACGCCGTGCACATCGGCCATTCGACAGGCGGCGGCGAAGTGGCCCGCTATGTTGCGAAGTATGGTGAACCGCAGGGCCGGGTCGCCAAAGCCGTTCTGATCAGCGCTGTTCCGCCTCTCATGCTCAAGACCGAAAACAATCCCGGCGGAACGCCGATTGAAGTCTTCGACGGGCTCCGCCAGGCGCTGGCCGCCAATCGGTCGCAGTTCTATCTTGATGTGGCATCCGGGCCGTTCTATGGCTTCAACCGGCCGGGTGCGAAGGTTGCCCCGGGAATAATCCAGAATTGGTGGCGCCAGGGCATGATGGGCGGCGCCAACGCCCATTATCAGGGCATCAAGGCCTTCTCGGAGACCGACCAGACGGAAGACCTGAAAGCGATCAAGGTGCCGACACTCGCCATGCAAGGCGACGACGACCAGGTCGTACCCTACAAGGACGCCTCATTGCTTCAGGCCAAGCTGCTTAAGAACAGCACGCTCAAGGTATATCCCGGTTTCTCGCACGGCATGATGACCACCAATGCCGACGTAATCAATGCGGACCTGCTCGCGTTCATACGCTCCTAACCCATTCTCAAATACGTGTCGCAACCGGTTGAAGTGCGCGGCAGATGCAGGAGCACGGGAATGACCAGGAAGTCCACGATTAACGATGGTTTTGATCGAGCGACGCTCAGGGAAGCCGCCGACCATCTGGCGATTGGCCTGTCTGTTCTGCTGCACGACATCCTCAGACTCGCGTTGCTCATTCAGTCAGGAGAGGGGGAGGGTGACAAACCTGAGTACATTGAGCTTTGTGACCGCGAAGGCCCCGGCTGCGACTGCGAGCTGGCGTGCAAACACAAGCCGAAACATCTCTACACCGAGCGTGAGAAGGCATTCGCCCGCGCAGCGCAACAGCGCCACCGGTCATTTCGAAGCCTGTCACAAGATCGGGCATGGGCGTCCTACCCGCCGCAGAGTTGTCCAAGAGGAAAGGGCGGGCAGAAGCCATAATCCTGCTCACACTTCATTCCGAGAGATCGGGACAATCGAGCAGGAGAACGAGGATGGCAGTGGCAACCGCACCCAGGGAAAACAAGCAGGCGAAGCCTTTGCCGGCGCCGAATAGCGACTTCTATCAGCTTGTTGATGTCCTCACCCCCGATGAATTGGGGGTGGTCAAGAAGGTGCGGGCCTACATGGAGAGCAAGGTCCAGCCTATTATCAACAAATACTGGTCCGACGACGCGTTTCCTTTTGAACTGCTGCCTTCGTTCAAAGAGCTGGGACTCGGCGGCCTTGGATACGAGGGCTACGGCTGCGCCGGCGGGAGCCAGAAGCTGTTCGGCTTTGTCGCAATGGAGTTGGCACGCGTTGACGCTTCATTCTGCACCTTCTTCGGTGTGCATAGCGGCCTCGCCATGGGCTCGATCTATCTCGATGGGTCGGAGGAGCAGAAGCAGAAGTGGCTGCCGCCGATGGCGCGCTGGGAAAAGATCGGCTGCTTCGGCCTGACCGAGCCACTGGTCGGTTCCGGAACGAGCGGAGGGCTGACCACGACCGCCAAACGCGAGGGCGATACCTGGGTGCTCAACGGCCAGAAGCGCTGGATCGGCAACGCGACGTGGTGCGACGTGTCGATCATCTGGGCGCGCGACCTCGCCGACAATCAGGTGAAGGGCTTCATCGTCGAGAACAAGACGACGCCGGGATTCAGCGTCGAGAAGATCGAGCACAAGATCGCGCTCAAGGTCGTCCAGAACGGCGTCATTACGCTGAAGGATGTCCGCGTTTCGGAAGCCAACCGCCTGCAGGGCGGCAACTCGTTTCGCGATACCGCGCGGGTGCTGCGGATGACGCGCTACATGGTCGGCTGGGCGTCGACCGGCATCCAGATGGGCGCGTTCGAGGCAACGCTGAAATACACGCAGGAACGTCTGCAGTTCGGCAAGCCGATCGCTTCGTTCCAGATGGTGCAGGATATCCTTGCCAAGATGCTCGCCAACCTGACCGCTTGCCAGTGCATGATGGTCCGCCTGGCACAGATGGATGACGAAGGCAAGCTTGCCGACCACCACGCCTCGCTGGCCAAGGCGTTCTGCACGGCAAAGTCACGCGAGACGGTTTCGTGGGGCCGCGAGTTGCTCGGCGGCAACGGCATCGTCGCCGACTACAATGTGGCGCGCTTCTTCAACGACGCCGAAGCGCTCTACTCATACGAAGGCACCTATCAGATGCAGAATCTGATCGTCGGCAAAGCCATCACCGGCCTTGGCGCATTCGTGTGAGCAGCGGCGAGCCAGGGTCGCTCCCCCCACCCTGGCTCGCCCCCCTTTTTTCCTAAGCAGGAGATTGATCATGGCCGTTGAAGCGGCGGGCCTGGCGCTCGCAAACGTCCTCTATGAGAAGAAGGGCGCAATTGCCTACGTCACCGTCAATCGCCCAAAGGTTCTCAACGCGCTCAATACGCCTACTTGGTCAGATTTGAGAAAGGCCTTCGAGGACGCTCGGGACGATGCCGCGATACGCGGTGTCATTCTGACGGGTGCCGGCGACAAGGCTTTCATCGCCGGCGCGGACATCAGCGAACTCGCGCAGGTATCAGCGGTCGAGGCTGAACAGTCGAGTCGCTTCGGGCAGGGGGTGCTCGATCTCGTTGAGAATCTCGGCAAGCCGGTGATTGCAGCCGTGAACGGATTTGCGCTCGGGGGCGGCTGTGAGACGGCGATGGCCTGCACCATCAGGATTGCGGTGGAAACGGCGAGGTTCGGCCAGCCGGAAGTCACACTGGGATTGGTACCCGGTGGCGGTGGAACGCAACGACTGCCGCGGCTGGTCGGAAAGGGCCGCGCCCTTCAGCTCATCCTTTCGGGCGAGATGATCACGGCGCAGGAGGCGTATCGGATCGGGCTGGTCAACGAGATTGTTCAAGCCGCCGAACTCATCACCCGTGCCGAGGCGATCCTGGGGAAGATCGCCGCCAACGCTCCGATCGCCATCAAGTTCGCGCTCGAAGCGACAAACAAGGGGATGGAGACGAGCCAAGGCGAAGGCCTGCTGCTCGAGGCCTCCTATTTCGGGCTCTGCGCCGCAACCGAGGACAAGAAGGAGGGCACGACCGCCTTCCTCGAGAAGCGCGCGCCACAGTTTCGTGGACGCTGAAGATACCCGACGCTCACGGCAATTCAGAAAGGACAGACCAGATGGCAACCGACAACATTTTCGCAGGATTGAAGGTGGTGGACCTGGCCAGCTTTATCGCGGGGCCCGCCGCCGCGGTGATCCTGTCCGACTTTGGCGCCGACGTCATCAAGGTCGAGCCGCCAACCGGCGACACATGGCGGATTGGCTATAAGGTCCCGCCGCAGCCCCGGTCAAAAGACAACTATCCATGGCATCTCAACAATCGCAACAAGCGCGGCTTGGCGCTCGATCTGAAGTCGCCGCAAGCGCAGGAAGTTTTGCGGCGGCTGGTCATCTGGGCGGACGTCCTGATCGTCAATACGCCTCATCCAGCGCGCGAAAAACTCAAGCTCGGCTATGACGATGTCGCTGCGTGGAATCCGCGCCTGATCTATGCGGACGTCACCGGCTACGGCGATAGCGGGCCTGACGCCCAGCTGCCGGGATTTGACCTCACGGCGTACTGGGCCCGAAGCGGCCTGCTGTCGCTGACCCGAGATGCTGGTGCCCCGCCGACGTTCCCGGTCACCGGCAGCGGTGACCATGCGACGGCGGTCAGCCTTTATTCGGCAATCGTCACCGCACTCTACCGGCGCGAGCGGACCGGAAAGGGTTCGTACGTCACCACTTCATTGCTTGCCGCCGGTGTCTGGGCCTCCTCAGTTATGGCGCAGGCCGCGCTTGCCGACGCCACATTCTTTCCACTGCACGATCGGGCCAACCCACCGAACGCGACGTTGAATGTCTATCGGGCGGCCGACGAGACATGGTTCCTGATCGTGCTCACACCGGACAAATGGCCGGCTCTGGCCAACGGCATTGGCCGCCCGGATCTATTGACGGATGCCCGGTTCGCCGACCCCGCGAAACAGGCGGCGAATTCAGGGCAGCTCACCGCGATCCTGGACGAGACCTTTGCTGCGCAGCCGATGGCGCATTGGCGCGAAATCTTCGAGCAGTCCCACCTTACCTTTGGCGTGGTGCAAGCGCCCGCCGACGTGATCAAAGATCCGCAACTCAGGGCCAACGACATCGTCGTGCCGCTTGAGGGCGCCGGCGGCAACCTCAACCTGACGATCGGCAGCCCCCTGCAGGTGCATGGCGTCGCCAAGGCTCCGGCCCGTCGCGCGCCCGAGCTTGGTGAGCATAGCGAGGAGATCCTGAAGCAGCTCGGCTTCAACACCGGCGAAATAGACACCTTGCGCGCCAGCAGCACCGTTCCGAAGGCGCCAGGCCGAGCTGCCTAGAGTGGGGTATCGAAGCTGCTCGAGCTTTGCCGAGCTCAAGCGAATCTTGGACGAACGGAAACTGACGACGATGGACGAGATAGTCACGGAACAGTCCGAATGCGTACTTCGCGTTGAACTCAACCTGCCGGAAAAGAAGAACGCGCTGACTTCGAGCATGTATGCCAAGCTCGCGGACATCTTCAATGAAGCGTGCAAGGACGAGAGCATACGTGTCGTGCTCTGGCATGGCGCAGGGGATGCTTTCAGCGCCGGCAACGATATCCAGGACTTTCTGAAGAATCCTCCAGGCGTTGGAGAATCTCCCCAGGCCCGACTCATGAATGCGCTGGCTGATTTCGGCAAGCCGATCGTTGCGGCCGTGCGCGGCGCCGCGATCGGTAGCGGAACCACCGTGCTGTTGCACTGCGATTTCGTCTATGCGGGTGAAAGCACCAGGTTCCAGCTGCCGTTCATCAACCTTGCCGTGGTGCCGGAGTTTGGCTCGAGCTACGCCGTTCCGGCTGCGATCGGGCACATTCGCGCTGCTGAGCTGATTCTGCTGGGATCGGCGTTCGATGCTAGGCGCGCCGTGGAGCTAGGATTAGCCACGCAGGTCGTGCTCGATGAGAACCTGCTGCCGGTGGCGACCGAAACGGCGCGCAAGCTGGCAGCGAAACCGGCTGGTGCGCTGCAAGCGTCCAAGCGACTTCTGAAGCGCCCCTTCCGCGAACAGATCAAGGCGGCAATGCAGGCCGAGAACGAGGCGTTCAGCGTGCATGTCCGTTCCGGGGAGGCGAAGGAAGCACTGACGGCCTTTCTGGAAAAGCGCGCTCCTGACTTCACCAAAACCAAGAAACCTCCAGCGGCAGCTTAGAGCCGTTGGCGACGATCGAATGTGCAGGGATGCCGCACTGTGGCATCGAGGCCCCAGGCCGTGAAAGGAGAGATCCATGAACGACGCTTCCGCGACGAAGTCGAAATTAATATCGGGCAGCAAGGACACTGTTGGCCGGTTGTTCGTTCTCGAGGCGAGTGGTGGTCGCATTCACGCGATGAATTCGGACGGCTCTAGCCCGGAGGTCATCGTCACCGGCTGTCGGGTTCCTGATGGCATCGTGGTCGATGTCGAGGCCGGCCATATCTACTGGACCAATATGGGCGTGCCCAACCTCAACGACGGCACCATCGAACGCGCCGACCTCGATGGCGGCAATCGCAAGGTCATCGTCCCCCAGGGCGTCACCCACACGCCCAAGCAGATCCACCTGGAGAAGCGGAGCGGCAAGCTCTACTGGTGCGACCGCGAGGGCATGCGGGTCATGCGTGCAAACCTCGATGGCACCAATGTCGAGACGCTGGTCCAGGCGGGTGAGGGCGAAGACGACAGCCGAGATCTCACCAAATGGTGCGTCGGTATTACGATCGATCCGGTGCGTGGGCACATCTATTGGACGCAGAAGGGTCCAGACAATGCCGGCCTCGGCTGCATCTTCCGGGCTGGTATAGAGATACCCAAGGGCGAGGACGCCGCCAGTCGCACGGACATCGAAACATGGTTCGATGAGCTGCCTGAGCCAATCGATCTCGAGCTCGATCTCGAAAGCCGCATTCTCTACTGGACGGATCGCGGCAATCCGCCCGCCGGCAACACGGTCAATCGTGCCTCGATCGATGCGCCTGCCAGAAATGGATACGGACCTGAGCTCCTTGTCAGCGATCTGATGGAAGGCATCGGTATCGCGCTCGACGTTCCCGGCAATCGGATGTTCTTCACCGACCTCGGCGGCTCCGTTTATGTCGCACAGCTCGATGGTTCCAAGAACCGGGCGTTTCTCTTTGCCCAAGGTAACCTCACCGGCATTGCCTACGCCGAAATCCCCTCGAAGGAGAAATAACCATGGCTGGCAGCAAACTGATCTCTCAGGTCGCCATTATCGGTACGGGTGTCATCGGCGCGAGCTGGGCGGCGCAATTCCTGGCAAAGGGCCTCGATGTCGTGGCGACCGATATCGCCCCCAATGCGGAAGCGTCGTTGCGGCGCTTCATCGACGCGGCCTGGCCGGCGCTCGACAGGCTGGGGCTCGCCCCAGGGGCCTCGCCAATGCGGCTGACCTTTAGCGCCGATATGTCGGAGGCCGTCAAGGGCGCCGACCTCGTCCAAGAGAACGGACCGGAGCGGATCGACTTCAAGAAGAAGCTGTACGGCCAGCTCGACGAACTGCTGCCGTCCGATGTGATCATCGCCTCGAGCTCATCTGGCCTGACAATGAGTGAGATCCAGTCAGGCTGCCCGAACCACCCCGAACGCTGCGTCATCGCGCATCCGTTCAACCCGCCGCATCTGGTGCCATTGGTCGAGATCGTCGGCGGCGCCAAGACATCCGAGGAGACGATCCGGCGCGCATCGGAATTCTACACGGGTCTGGGCAAGAAAACGGTCCGCCTGCACAAGGAAGTGCCCGGGCATGTCGCCAATCGCCTGCAGGCAGCGCTTGCCCGCGAGGTGTATCATCTGGTTGGCGAAGGCGTCGTCAGCGTCGCCGACGCCGACACCGCGGTCTCCTGGGGACCGGGGCTGCGGTGGGGAATCATGGGTCAGGTACTGCTCAACCATCTCGGCGGCGGACAGGGCGGCATGGAGCATTTCCTGCAGCAATTCACCGGTCCTATGTCGGCCTGGTGGAAGGTGCTTGGTTCGCCGGAACTGACGCCGGAACTGCAGAAGAAGCTGATCGATGGCGTCCACGCCGAGGTAGGCTCGCGGTCGATCGACGGTCTCGCCGCCGAGCGTGACGAGGTCCTGCTTGGACTTCTGGAATTGCGAAACAAGGCGGATGCAGACGCCGCGCGGTCGAGCAAGGCTAATCGCGTCGCCTAGAACCGAGGCGGGCCAAGTGAGGCCCGCCACCATCAAGCCATTTGGCCGGCGTCCTCGCCTTCGAGCGCTGACGCCCGACATATCCCTGAGGACGCCGCCATGGCCGGAACGCCCATACAAGTCGCCGGGTCCGCCTGTCACTATCCGCTGCTGATCAAGCAGCTGTGGCACACGCCGCTCCTGCAGGCGCCCGATCAGGAGATCGTCTATCGGGACAGGACGCGGTTCACCTACCGCCAGCTGCGCGAGCGCATCGGGCGGCTCGCGTACAGCCTCGACAGGCTTGGCGTGCGCGCCGGCGACACCGTCGGCGTGCTCGACTGGGACAGCAACCGGTTCCTGGAAGCCTACTTTGCCGTTCCCATGATGGGCTCTGTCCTGCAGACGGTGAACGTGCGTCTGTCGCCGGAACAGATCGCCTATACGATCGATCACGCGGGCGCGTCGGTGCTTCTCGTCAATGACGACTTCGTCCCGGTTCTTGAAGGCATCAAGCCGCAGCTGCCCAAAGTGAAGACGTTGGTCCTGATGTCGGACCGAACGACGCCTGCGACAGGTGGGCTTTCCTTCGCCGGCGAATATGAGGAGCTGCTGCGCGGCGCTTCGCCCGACTACGATTTCCCGAACTTCGACGAGAACAGGCGCGCCACCACCTTTTATACGACCGGCACAACGGGCGCGCCGAAAGGTGTCTACTTCAGCCATCGCCAGCTAGTGCTCCATTCGCTCGCTGAAATGGCTTTCCTGGGCAGTGCTGCGAAACAAGGCCGGTTCTGCCGCGACGACGTCTATATGCCGATCACTCCGATGTTTCATGTGCACGCCTGGGGGTTTCCGTGGACGGCGACGCTGTCCGGCGTCAAGCAAGTGTATCCGGGACGCTACGATCCGGCCGTGCTTCTCAGGCTGATCAAGACCGAAGGCGTAACCTTCACGCATGGTGTGCCGACGATCCTGCAGATGCTGCTTGGCGCGGCCACGGCGGCAAACACCGATCTCGCCGGCTTGAAGATGGTGATCGGCGGATCCGAACTGCCCAAGGGGCTTGCCAGACAGGCGCTGGCGCTGGGCGTCGACGTCTATGCCGGCTACGGCATGTCGGAGAGCGCACCGCTGCTTTGCCTGGCGCAGGTGAAATCCGCGGATCTGACAGGCGGCTCCGATGAGGAGATCGATATCCGCACCAAGGCCGGCATGGCCGCGCCGCTGGTCGACATCCGGTTGCTCGACAGGGATTGGAGCGAACTGCCGCATGATGGAAAAACGGCGGGCGAAATTGTCATGCGTGCGCCGTGGCTCACGCAGGGCTATGTCGACAATGCCGAAGCGTCAGAGCAGTTGTGGGCCAGCGGCTATATGCACACCGGCGACATCGGCGTCGTCGAGCCCGGCGGATACGTCCGCATCGTCGACCGGATCAAGGACGTCATAAAGACCGGTGGCGAATGGGTGTCATCGCTGCAGCTCGAAGATCTTATCTCGCAATGCGAGGGTGTATCGGAAGCCGCTGTCATCGGCGTCAAGGACGACCAATGGGGCGAGCGGCCACTGGCGCTCATCATCCGGGACGCACACACCGGCAGCAATGTCAGCGATACGCAGATAAAGGCGCATCTGAAAGCCTTCGCCGATGCCGGCGTGATGTCGAAATTCGGAATTCCCGACAAGATCCTGTTTGTCGACAAACTGGCCAAGACAAGCGTCGGCAAGTTCGACAAGAAGAAGCTCAGAGAGCAATACGGCGAACTCTAGCTCATCTGCGATCGCGCCAAGGATGCCGCAGCGCAGAGCCGTGGACGTGGCTGCTTATCACTACAGTCAGCGACCTGGGACCAAGCCGAACTGATAATTAGTTACGTCGGAGGACAAGACGATCCCACCTTCGGTTCTGCGCCGGATGTCACAGCGGACCGGCTTGCTGAAGTCAAGCGTTGCCACGCGATCTACGAAACACTGCCAAAAGGCATTGACAGCCCTCATCGAGAGAGCTGTGCGAAGCGTGAATTCAAAAAATGGCAGCAGGCAACTAATCCTGCGTAGTTCTGCTGCTGTCCTCGAGCGCAGTCGGCAGGGTTTCCCCAGAACGAAGCGGCGCGTTTTGTGCCCCTTTCAGGCAGAAATAGACAAAACGCGCGCCTGCAGGAAATACGACAGCCGGAATGATGTCTATTTCATCGGTACCAACGTTGGCTGTCGTTGGGGAACGCATATCTGAGAAGGAAGACATCTATGAACATCAAAGCTATCTGTCTTGGCGTAACACTTGCCCTTTCCACTGTTGGTGGTCAGGCGCTGGCCGGCGCACTGAAGGAGCCGAACACCATGAGGCCGTTCTACACCGACACCAGCATGAAAACCATGAAGCCGCTGGAGGAATTTAAGGCCGTCTTCTTTGGCATGCCGGCGGAAAAGCAGGCACAAATGAAGGGTGAATGCGCAGGCGAGATAGAGCAACCGTTCACCGCCTTCTGCGCGAACGTGAATACACTCGGAGGCCACAACTAGGACTGCGTTCATATCGAACAAAATGGCGCGGCCGATTGGCCCGCCATTGCCCCTCAACTTATCTTAGCTTGCGTGGGAGTGTCTGCTGGTTGCTTAAAAATTCATGTTAGTCTACAGGAATCAGCTGCCAAGATTCCAAATCTGTGCCTGGATGGGGGCTTGTGAGCCCTCGCCGGACCGACATCCTTGTTCACTACCGGGACTGCCTCATGGCTGGCCGCTCTCGTCTCCAAAACCCAGGACAATCTGAACGACAGCCGGACGCCAACCTGACGCGATATTTTCCGCCGCCTCTCGCAGGCACGGACGACAAAGCCAGCAGTCGATAAGCTCGCTCGCTGGATCTCGGACAAGCTCCTCCTCACAAACATAGGAATCGGCGAGGGCAAACGCGGCTTCCCCGAGCGCATTCACATACGTTATACGAGCGTTTCAGGGCGTCTGTCGGAGGATAAGGCGAGTCTCGCGGAAATGCTTCGCCGAACCTCCGAATGAGGTCGAAAGGACACATGGCTCCTCTCTAGCGCAGGGGGTAAGGTGACGGCGCCACCTTTGTTGGGTCATCAGTGATCCTCTGCGACATGGCGTCTCCGACAAAGGCAGGTCCGAATCTGGAGGCCGGGCATGGAGCAACCAGTGTCAAAGGATGGTGACGGAGCCGAGGAACCACACTTCAGCGGCGAGCAAGAGCTTCGCTTGTTGGTGGAGACGATCCCGACGCTGGTGTGGAGAGCCGCGCCCAACGGCAATATCGAATACGTCAACAGCCGTGTGCTCGACTATTTTGGTGCACCGCTTGGCGAGATCTCTGGCTGGGGATGGGCGGACAGAGTCCATCCGGATGACGTCGCCTTCAAAGTGAGGAGTTGGCTGGAAAATCTCGAAACTGAAAATCCTCACGATGTGGTCTGCAGATTTCGCGGCGCGGACGGTCGATATCGATGGTTCAATGTACGTGGAGCCCCACTGAAGGCCAGCGATGGCCGTGTGCTCGATTGGTTTGGCGTCCTAATCGACATTGACGATCGAAAGAAGGCGGAGGAGGCTCTTCGGGAAAGCGAATACAAGCTCCGTCAGATCTTTGAAACGGTACCAGGCCTCCTCTGGTCAGCCGACCCCGCCGGCGACCCGACCCAAGTCAATCAGCGCCTGCTTGACTATACCGGCATGCGACTTGAGGACATCCAGAACGGCGGCTGGGAGGCCTTTCTGCATCCCGACGACTTTCCAGAAACTGCAAGGGTTTTGGATCACGCAATTCAGATTGGAACGTCGTTTCAGGCTGTACACCGTCTGCGTCGGGCGGACGGCGAGTTTCGTTGGCACCATGCTCGTGGTGAGCCCTTGCGCAATCGGGAGGGACGGATCATCCAGTGGTATGGCCTGTCTGTCGACATCAATGAAGCTAGGCAATCAGAAGACCTGCTGCGCCGCAGCGAAGCCTATCTGTCGGAAGCGCAACGGCTGAGCCATACCGGTTCCTCGGCCTTCACCGACACAACCATCCTCTATTGGTCGGATGAGACTTATCGAATTTTTGGGCTCGATCCGCTTAGCGGCATCCCGAGCCGCGAAGCTGCGCTGCAAATGATCCATCCCGACGACCGAGAACGGGTGACCGAGGAGGCCCGGCGAGCGATACGGCAAAAGAGAGACTACAAACTCGAGTATAGAATCTTATTGCCCGCGGGAAGCGTCAAATATATCGAAGCGTCCGCTCATCCCAGGTACTCAGCAAGCGGAGAATTTGTGGAGGCTGTCAGTACGATCCTCGATGTGACAGAGCGCAAACGTGCCGAGGACACCCTTCGGGAGAGTGAATACAAGCTCCGTCAAATTATCGAAACGGTACCAGGCTTCATATGGGCGAACGGACCCGACGGTGAACCGACCCATATCAGTCAGAGCCTATTGGACTTCAGCGGTATGCGATTCGAGGAGTTCAAGCAGCGTGGTTGGGAGGCATTCGTGCACCCGGATGACTATCCGGAAACCGCAAAGGCTTTCTATCACGCAATTCAGACTGGAATGTCGTACGAGGGTGTGTTTCGTCTGCGTCGGGCCGACGACGAGTTTCGTTGGCACCATGCTCGTTGCCAGCCTCTGCGCGATCAACAGGGGCATATCATCCAATGGTATGGCCTGTCTGTCGACGTCGATGAAGCCAAGAAGGCCGAAGACCGGTTACGTCGCAGCGAAGCTTATCTGGCCGAAGCACAAAGGCTCAGTCACAGCGGTGTTTCGGCCTACAACGAGACGAAGATTCTCTATGGATCGGACGAGACTTTTCGCATCTGGGGGTTTGATCCGGCAGAGGGCGTTCCGAGCCGCGAAGCGGTATTCCAACGGATCCATCCGGGTGACGTCGACCGACTGAACGGAGTGGTCCAGCGCGCGGTGATCGAGAAGACGGGTTACTCGATCGGGTACAGAATCGTACTGCCCGACGGAACGGTCAAACACCTTGAAACAATCGGCCAAACTGTATTTTCGCCCAGCGGGGAGCTGGCTGAGATTGTTACGACGCAGCTCGACGTAACGGAGCGCAAGACAGCCGAAGCTCTGTTGCGCCGCAGCGAAGCTTATCTGGCCGAAGCGCAAAGGCTGAGCCATACCGGCACCTGGGCCCTCAACGCGGAAACGATGCAGTATCTTTATTGGTCGGACGAGGGTTACCGACTCTGGGCGTTTGATCCACGGGACGGCCTTCCGAGCCGCGACGCTGTGTGGCAGCGGATCCATCCAGACGATCGAGATAGTGTGTGGGCGAGTATACAGGAGGCATTGAGCCGGAAGGAAGACTACTCCGGCGAGTTCAGAATTGTGCTCCCCGATCAAACAGTCAAATACCTGGCGGCGACCAGCCATCACCTGTTCTCCCCGAGCGAACACCTTGTCGAAGTGATAGGCACAAATGTCGATGTGACGGAACGCAAGTGCACCGAGGAGGCAGTGCGCGAGAGCGAGGCGAAGTTCCGTGACTACGCCGAAAGTGCGTCTGATTGGTTTTGGGAGATCGGTCCGGACTACAAATTCACGGTGCTGACCGAGAATGCGTTTGGATCAGACGCCGCAGATCGGATCGGCACAGCGTGCTGGGACGGCGCTCTTGATCTTGAAACCGAGCCGGAGAAATGGCGCCTGCTCCAGGCAACACTCGATTCACACAAGCCGTTCCGCGACTTTGTATATCACTCCGCTCGCCGCGGTGGCTCTGCCATCCATGTGAAGGCCACAGGTAGGCCGGTGTTTGACACTGACGGCGGTTTCCGTGGCTATCGTGGCACCGGAACCGACGTGACAGCACTCATACACGCGCAGGAGGAGCATGAGAGGCTGCGTCAGCTGGAGTCGGATCTCGCTCATATGAACCGCGTGAGCATAGTAGGAGAACTGAGCGCCTCGCTGGCCCACGAAATCACGCAACCGATTGCCGCAGCGCGCAATAACGCCCGGGCGGCTATGCACTTTCTGGATAGAAATCAGCCCGATCTGGGCGAAATTCGAGAAGCGCTCGCCTCCATCGTCGACGATGCTGACCGAGCCGGAGACATCATCGACCGTATCCGTGATCACATCAAGAAAGCGCCTCCACGAAAGTCTCGTTTCGATCTGAATGATGCCATCGACGAAGTGATTGGGTTGGCGCGAAGCGCAATCACCACGAATGGAGTCTCGGTCCGAACCCACCTCACGGAGGCGTTGTCTTCCATCGAAGGGGATCGCGTTCAATTGCAACAAGTCGTCATGAATTTGGTCCTGAACGCGGTCGAAGCCATGAGCACGATCGAGGTGGGGCCGCGGCAGTTGTCCGTCAGCACCGAGCAAACCCCGACCGGTGGCGTTCTGGTCTCAGTGCGCGATTCGGGGCCAGGGATTGATCCGGACAGTCTTGATCGCGTTTTCCAGGCTTTCTACACCACGAAACCAAATGGAGTAGGGATGGGATTGTCTATTTCCCGGTCGATCATCGATGCGCATGGGGGGTGGCTATGGGCGGACCTGAATGTATCAGGTGGCGCCGCCTTTCGGTTCTCCTTGCCAGGCGCAGGCAAGGACCTTACGAAACCTCGTCGCTCGGCCGTCCGAACCGGAGAGCCTGACGGAGATACCCTATCAGGTAGCGCTCATCAAACGGCTTACGAAGGTAACAAATGACGCCGTCGTTCATCGCGCGGGTCTGGTCAAGGTCGTCGGGGTAGGCCGTAATGAGGATCGTCGGGATCACGTAACCAGCCTCGATCAAGTGGTTATGGAGTTCGAGTCCCGTCATTGCCGGCATATTGACGTCGGCGATCAGGCAGGCGGTTTTGCCGAGGCAAGGCGAGGCAAGGAAATCTGCTGCCGAAGGGAAGATCGCAACGTCGTAACCGAGCGATCTCATGAGCCTTTTCATGGATTCGCGAAAGAACTGGTCATCTTCGACGACTGAGACCAACGACACCGGCGGCATGTGTGCTCCGGAATGCGCACGAGATGAAGCGCGGGAGCCGAGAAACGCCATTTCACCCGCCTTTGAATACGTCAGCGTGCGCCCAAGAATGATGGTGGAGCAATACCGGTTTTTGTAAACTTTGGCTTATGCCGGGACGGGAATTCCGAAGCTGCAAGGCAGCCGACCCGTCGAACGGGTGGCAGATCGTATAAACTTTCGTTTACGCCAGCGGCCATCCCCTGATGGAGAATGGGACTTGTTCACGTCCACCGGTCGGGACTAAGCTCGCTACAAAGGAGCACGCGACCTTGCAGACCGAGACAAAGGCTAACTTGTCCGCCCCTTTGATCGCGAGCAGAACCAATGTCGGATGCGAACGCAACCATTCTGGTCATCGACGACGACGCAGCCCTGCGCGCCTCGATCGGGCGTCTGTTGCGATCGCTCGACCTCGAGGCTCGGCTGTTTGCGTCGATCTCCGAGTTTCTCGAGTCGGACCCACCGAATGGTCCCACCTGCCTCGTGCTCGACGTCAGATTGCCGGGACGAAGCGGCCTTGATCTACAACGCCAGCTCGCTGCGGCGAACCGGCAAATCCCGATCATCTTCATCACAGGGCATGGCGACATCGCCATGTCGGTGCAGGCGATGAAGGGTGGCGCCATCGAGTTCCTGACCAAGCCATTCCGCGACCAGGAGCTCCTCGACGCCATTCAGCTAGGCCTCGCTCGCGATCGTGCCCGGCGGGAGAATGACGAGGCCCTGATCGCTGTCCGGGAGCGGTTCACATCGCTCAGCCCAAGGGAGCGTGAAATCATGATCGAGGTCGCGCGCGGGCGCCTCAGCAAACAGATTGCCGGCGATATCGGCATTGCTGAAGCAACGGTGAAGGTGCATCGCAGCCGGCTGATGCGAAAGATGAAAGCCAATTCCATTCTTGCGCTCAGCCGAATGGCGGAAAAGCTGCAACTTGTTCCTGAGGAGGAGCCGCAGTACTCCTGAAGCGCAGCCCCATCGATCGGTGTGGTTCCAACGATAGTCGGTCTGCGGTTATTCCCGGTGTAAGCCAAAGTTCAGTCCAGTCAAACCAGTTCCCTATTCCGCGCCACCCGCGTGCAATAGATCGCGCCACCTCAAACCATCAAACTGCCTGTCACCACGGCCGAGTTCGTGTTCGGTTCTCTTGAGAGCCCGCATGAAGTTCGCGCCGGCTGGTACGAAGTGTTTGTCGAGGGTTCGATATGGAACGGCCATACAGCGATGCCGCGGATGTTTCAGCTCCAATGGATCTTGAGTTTGGCTCCCTGGCAAACAGCCTCGTGTTGTTGCTTGAAGCAGCCCAAAGCGAGATCGAGCATGACCAGGATGCAGCGAGGACCTCGCTGGCTGCGGCGTCATCCATCCTCCAGTTGGAGATCGAGCGCCGTTCAGGCGTCAACACTTCCAGAACGGGTGGATTGGCGGGTTGGCAGATCGCCCGGGTTCGTTCCTTTATCGACCGGAACCTGCATCGAACGATCCACGCGAGTGATCTCAGCGGGGTTGCGCGGCGCAGTACGGCCCACTTCTCGCGCTCGTTCAAACAGGCATTCGGAGAACCGCCGCATGCCTACATCGTGAGACGGCGGCTTGAGGAAGCCTGTCACCTGATGCTGACGAGCGCAGCTTCGCTGAGCGAGATCGCTCTGAGCGTCGGGTTTTCCGACCAGGCACATTTGTCCAAGCTCTTCAGGCATGCTTTTGGCCAGAGCCCGGCCAACTGGCGGCGCGAGCGCGAGACTCTGTGGCGGCGATGAGGCGTGCAATTGCCGAGGAGATTCCTTGGCTGCGCCGCCATGCGCGCTCGCTGATGCGCGACCCCGAGGCGGCGGACGACCTCGTGCAGGACTGCTTGGAAAGGGCGTTGTCTCGAATCGAATGCTGGAAATCCGACGATCCGCCGAGACGCCAGTTGTTTACGATTATGCACAAACTAATCATCGATCATCTGCTTCGCATCAGGGGTGTCCATACCGAGGCGCTGATGCCCGAGACAATTGATGCGGCCGCCGCTCCGGCAGGGCAGCCCGAAGAGATCGCTTCGGCCGAGGTGCTGGCAGCACTACAGCAGATTGTCCCAGAGCGACGCGCCGCTTTGACGCTGGTCGCTGTTGAGGACCTTTCTTATGCGGACGCAGCGCATGTGCTTGGCATCACGCTCGACACGCTCGCGTCTCGGATTGCGGGGGGAAGAGAGGATCTGCGATCGATTCTGGACGACGTATCGCATCGCAAGATGACGGTGTCGAAGGAATGAGCGGATGTCAGCACGACCAAGACTGCTGCACGACAACGCTCATGGTGCCGCCCGACCCAAAGATCCGCCATCCTTACCCCGCCCGGCCCGGGGGCCAAGTTCGCGAAGTCCAAACAACTCGCGATACAACAAAGCTAATTTACATCCTGCTCTCCCTAGGTGTTTGGGATCCCATAGATGCCAGTCTGCCGGGAGGGTGTCTCAGCAGTGGCGTGCAAGCAAACGCAGCCCTGTCCAAGATCATAGGTTTCGAAGCCCCCATGCTGCAGTCCGAGTGGTCGCGGTAAGCTGAGCGCCACGAGCGATTTGTTAGCTTAGCTTGCCCAGTATGACCGCGATCGAGCCGAAAGCTTCACGAAAGGATAGGATGTGGCCCCAACGATGACTTCGGCGGAGGCGACCGACCGTCTCGCCATCCGAGAGTTGATCGATGCCTACGCGCATTGCGCCGACGGGCGCGACACGAAGGGCCAGATGGCGCTTTTCACAGAAGATACTGCGTTCCGCGTGTTTATGGACAGCCGATCCCCGGAGCCGAGCTATGTCATCCACGGCCGCGAAGCGCTCGCCCCGGTGTTCGCCGATCTGAACCAGTACCAGGCGACCACGCATTTCAATGGTCAGAGCACCGTTCGCCTGAACGGCGATCGCGCGGCTGCCGAGAGCTATTGCATCGCCCATCACCTCACGGTGAATGGCGATCAGCGGACTCTAATGCTGGCCTCGATCCGATATCTGGACCAACTCGTGAAGCAGGACGGTGTCTGGCTCTTCGCAGAACGTAGACTGATGGTCGACTGGACGGATACGCGCATCTCAACGCCGTAGGACGAGTTAGGTGAAGGGTGTCTCGCCAAACCACTGCGGCAATCCAATCCAAGTCCTCGCAGTCCCAGCCAAGATCAGCCATCTGGGTAGCCGCATAGTGAGACCCTAAAAGGGTCTCACCAGGTTAGGCATTATGAGCAGGCAGGTAGCAGATATCATCGTTGAAACGCTGCAAAGTGCGGGTGTTGAACATTGTTACGGCGTCGTCGGCGATACGCTCAATCTGATCGCGCGTTCACTCGAGCGAAGCAAGATCGAGTGGGTGTCGGTGAGACATGAGGAGGCCGGCGCTTTCGCCGCGCAGGCCGAGGCACAGCTGACGGGTCATCTTACAGCCGTCGCCGGAAGTTGCGGCCCCGGCAGCCTTCATTTCATCAACGGGATTTTTGAAGCAAACCGAAACCGCGCGCCCGTCATTCTTATTGCAAGCCAGATCATTCGCGACGAACTGGGCTTCGATTTCATCCAGGAAGTCGATTTCAAGCAGATTTACCAAAGCTGTAGCGTCTTCTGCGACATGATCTACACGCCAGAGCAAGCTCGTCGCAAAACGGTTATCGCCTGCCAGACCGCCTTGTCGAAGCGGGGTGCTGCCGTTCTCATCGTACCAGCGGACGTTTCCGCGTCAGAGGTGCTCGATGATGTCCCATTCGCAATTCACCTGTCAGAGCCCGTTGTTCGTCCGAGTGATGGCGATCTCGACGAAATCGCGGGGCTACTCAACAGCAGCGGGAGACTTGCCATCTATGGCGGATCCGGCTGCCAGGGCGCGCATCAGGAAATCCTGGCCGTTGCCGAGAGGCTGAAAGCTCCGATCGCTCATACCTCGCGGGGCAAGGACTTCCTCGAGTTCGACAATCCCTACAATATCGGCATGACCGGCATGCTCGGCAACGAGGCCGCCTATCACGCCTTGCTCGATTGCGACACGCTGCTGCTTCTGGGGGCAGATTTTGCCTGGCGGCAGTTCTACCCCGACAGGGCCAGGATTGTTCAGGTCGACATCGACCCGACACATATCGGGCGACGCCATCCGGTCACAAAGGGCGTTGTCGGCGACGTCAAGGCAACTCTGGAAGCATTGCTGCCGAAACTGGTGGAGCGCACCGACGCCTCCTTCCGCGACCAATATTTGCGTCGCTACGCCAAAGCCAGGCAATCGGAAAAGACGAAGGCCGTGGCTGGTCGTGACGGCTGCATTCCCGGAACCTATTTGACCGAAGCGATCAACCGCCACGCCGCGAAGGACGCGGTTTTTTCGGCGGACGACGGCACACCGGCCGCCTGGCTTGTCCGTTACATCGAAACCAATGGTCAACGCCGCACCTTTGCCAGTCTCCTGCACGGAAGCATGGCTGGCGGCATGCCGTCGGCCATTGGGCTGCAGAAGTCGCAGCCGGGCCGGCAGGTCATCTGCCTGGCCGGCGACGGTGGCCTCTCGATGCTTTTCGGCGATCTGATGACCGTCGTGCAGGAGCAACTGGCGATCAAGATTGCCGTTTACGACAATGGCAAGCTCGGCTTCGTGGAGATCGAGCAGAAGGCCGAGGGGATGCTCGATACTTTCACCCGGCTGAAAAATCCGAACTTTGGCGAAGTTGCACGAGCACTCGGCCTCTGGGGCCAGACGGTTTCCAAGGCCGACGACCTTGAGGCGGGCGTCAAGGACTGGCTTGGGCAACCGGGACCTGCTCTGCTGCACGTGCATGTCAGCCCGTTGCAGCTGGTCATGCCCCCCTTTATGGCCGCAGGCCCAGCAGTCGGCATGGCACTTTATTCGGCGCGCGCTGTTTTGCACGGTCGCGGAGGGGATGTCTGGGAAATGGTGAGAGAAAACTTCCTGTAACCAGCGCCGGTTTGTTTCGCGGCACAAGACGGCTCCACAGCTGTGGCCGGAGATTTTCGCAGCCCGGCAGCTCACGGAAGCGCGCATGAACCTCAGCGTTTCTTTTCCACCCAAATTGTCACCGCACTGAACTGCATGAGCGCGGCGAAAAACCTTCTTGAGACAACCGAAGTGATGCGCCTGTCTCGCTGATGAGTACTTCTATGAGCACGATCGGCCCCGGCTGAGCAGCACCGTACAAGCATAATTGTTTTGGCAGATGCAAGTTTGAGGAATGGACGCTGATCATGAGGAGATCTGATATGCGGCTGTGGCTGCGGACTACCACCTTGATCGGACTGGTAATCCTTGCAGGCTGTTCGGAGGGCGTTCTCAGTCCTCAAGGACCTGTCGCCTCCGCAGAGCGCCAGATTCTGTTCAACTCGCTGGGCATCATGCTGGCGATCGTGATCCCCACGATCCTCGCCACGCTGGGCGTCGCGTTCTGGTTTCGTTCGTCGAATGGGCGCGCGCGCTACAGGCCCGATTTCGAGTATTCAGGCCGTCTTGAGCTGCTTGTCTGGTCGATCCCCGCCATGACGGTGCTGCTGGTTGGGGGCGTTGCCTGGGTCGGTGCGCATGACCTCGACCCGCGCAAGCCAATTGTCTCCGCGGCCGAGCCTGTCAGGGTTCAGGTGGTCTCGCTCGACTGGAAATGGCTGTTCATCTATCCGGACCAAGGCATCGCAAGCGTCAATCGATTGACCATCCCAGTTGGCGCTCCGGTCAGCTTCGAATTGACGTCCTCAGGCGTGATGAATAGCTTTTTCGTGCCGCAGCTCGGCAGCCAGATCTACACCATGGCTGGCATGGTCACGCGGCTTCATCTGCAGGCCGATCATGCCGGACGGTACCGCGGGCTGTCGGCCAACTATAGCGGGCAGGGTTTCGCCGACATGCAGTTTGCCGTCGATGCGGTGCCGGCCGAGGCCTTCGCGCAGTGGGTGATAACCACGCACGACGCCGGTCCGACGCTCGATGCGCAAGCCTATGCCGACCTCGCCAAGCCAAGCGAGGCGCTCGCGCCGTTCACCTACGGAGACGTCGCGCCCGACCTGTTCAACCACGCGGTGAGCTTGGCGGTACAGCCGAACGACGCTTGGCGGCTCGCAGATATGGCCTCACAGAGGACACAGAAATGACCCTGCTCGGCAAGCTCGACTGGAGCGCCATTCCCTTCGACCAGCCGATCATCATGGGAGCAGGTGCTTTCATGGTCCTGGCCATTGTCGGCATCTTGGCCTGGGTCACGCTGAAAGGTTATGTGCCGTATCTGTGGCGCGAATGGATCACATCCGTCGACCACAAGCGGGTCGGCGTCATGTATTTCCTGCTGGCGCTCATCATGCTGCTGCGCGGATTTTCCGACGCAATCATGATGCGGGCGCAACAGGCCGTCGCTGCTGGCGGTGCTCAAGGGTATCTGCCGCCGGAGCATTTCGATCAGGTCTTCTCGGCGCACGGCACCATCATGATCTTCTTCGTGGCGATGCCGTTCGTCATCGGCCTGATGAACTTCGTCCTGCCGTTGCAGCTTGGCGTGCGCGACGTCGCCTTCCCGACACTGAACTCTGTCAGCTTCTGGCTGACGGCCTCGGGCGTGCTGCTGATCAACATCTCTCTGGTCGTTGGTGAGTTCGCCAAAACGGGATGGATCGCTTATCCGCCGCTCAGCGAGCTGCAATTCTCGCCAGGCGTCGGCGTCGATTACTATCTGTGGTCGCTGCAGATCTCGGGCGTCGGCACGCTGCTGACCGGCATCAATTTCGTCACCACGATCCTGAAATTGCGGGCGCCGGGCATGGGCTATATGCGCATGCCCGTCTTCTGCTGGACTTCGCTTGCGGCCAATTTGCTCATCGTCGCTGCTTTCCCGGTCCTGACCGCCACCCTGGGAATGCTGCTGCTCGACCGCTATCTCGGCTTTCATTTCTTCACGGTCGACGGACAGGGCAATGCGATGATGTACGTCAACCTGTTCTGGGTCTGGGGTCATCCCGAGGTCTACATCCTCATCCTTCCGCCATTCGGCATTTTTTCCGAGGTTGTCGCAACTTTCTCGGGCAAGCCGCTGTTCGGCTATCGCTCGATGGTGGCCGCAACGATGGCGATTTGCGTCCTCTCTTTCCTCGTCTGGCTGCATCACTTCTTCACCATGGGCGCCAGCGCCGACGTCAACGGCTTCTTCGGTGTCATGACCATGATCATCGCCGTGCCGACAGGCGTGAAGGTCTTCAACTGGCTGTTCACCATGTATGGCGGGCGCGTGCGCTTCGAAGTGCCGATTCTGTGGTCGATCGGATTTATGGTGACATTCGTCATCGGCGGCATGACCGGCGTGCTGATGGCCGTGCCGCCGGCCGATTTCCAGCTGCACAACAGCCTGTTCCTGGTCGCGCATTTCCACAATGTCATCATCGGCGGTGTCATCTTCGGCGTCATGGCCGGCTACAATTACTGGTTCCCCAAGGCGTTCGGCTTCAAGCTCGACGACCGCTGGGGCAGGGCATCGTTCTGGTGCTGGCTGGTCGGCTTCTACGTCGCCTTCATGCCGCTCTACGTGCTCGGCCTGATGGGCATGACCCGGCGCATGCAGCACTACGACAATGTCGCCTGGCAGCCATGGCTTGTGGTGGCGGCGATCGGCACCGCGATCATTCTGGGCGGTATCGTTTGCCAGATCGTTCAGCTCGTCGTTTCGATACGTAACCGCGACCAGCTCCGCGTGACCGGAGATCCGTGGAACGGCCGCACGCTGGAATGGTCGACCGCGTCGCCGCCGCCGGCCTGGAACTTTGCGATCCTGCCGCACGTGGCCGAGCGCGACAGCTTCTGGGTCGCCAAACAGCGTGCCGGCGCACAGCACGCCCAGCCGGCGCGCCAGTACGAGCCGATCGAAGTGCCGAAGAACAGCCCGGTCGGGTTCGTCAACGCCTTCTTTGCCGTCGTCATCGGTTTTGCCCTGATCTGGCACATCTGGTGGATGGCCGGGCTAGGCCTGATCGGCGCGTTCTTGGCGATCCTCGTCTTCGCCTTCCGCGACGGGGACGAAACCGAGGTGCCGGCAGAGCAAGTCGCGGAGTTCGATCGGCTTCACCAGGCGGGAGTCGCGATATGAACGTCACTGTTGCTGTTGAGTCTGGCGAAGCGCTGCCCAGCGCGAGCGAGGCCGGCCCGGCGCCGAAGCGGATTGTCGTTGCCTACGGCTTCTGGATCTTCCTGCTGAGCGACATCGTGATGTTCTCCGCGCTGTTCGCTGCCTACGCGGTGCTTCAGCATGCCAGCGCGGGAGGCCCGACCGGTGCCCAGCTGTTCAATCAGTCGAGAGTCGCCATCGAAACCGCGTGCCTCCTCGCCTCGAGCTACACATGCGGGCTCATGAGCCTGGCGGTCAACTCGCGGCGCCGTTTCGCCACCTATCTGGGCGCCTTGCTCACATTCATGCTCGGCGTCGCGTTTCTCTCCCTGGAGATCCGCGAATTCGCCGACATGATCGCACAGGATGCCGGCCCGCAACGCAGTGCCTTCCTCTCGGCTTTCTTCGCCCTTGTCGGCTGCCACGGGCTGCACGTGACCGCTGGTCTGATCTGGCTGGTGGTGATGATGGGGCAGGTGGCGTCGAAGGGGTTTCGGCCCGCCGTCCAGCGCCGGCTGCAGTGCTTCTCGCTGTTCTGGCACGCGCTCGACATCGTCTGGGTCGGGCTGTTCACCGTCGTCTATCTTATAGGACTAACGCCATGACTGAAGCAGGCTACGATAGCGCTCCCGGCGACAGGCCGGTAGAGACTGAGAATGAGGGACCGAACTCCGCTGGCATGCTTGTCTACACCATCGGGCTGTTGCTCGCTGTCGGCTTGACAGGTCTCTCGTTCTGGGTGGCCAATACATCACTTCTTTGGGCAGCTGGAGTCCCCCTTGGTCTTGCCGTTCTGGCCATCGCCCAGATGGGCGTCCACCTGGTGTTCTTCCTGCACATCACCACTGGCTCGGAAAACACCAACAATGTGCTGGCGCTCGCTTTTGGCGTGCTCATTGTTCTCTTGGTGGTGGCCGGTTCGCTTGTGATCATGGCCAACCTGAACGGCAGCATGATGCCCGCCGACATGATGGATATGCAGATGCATTATTGATCCGCTTGCCCAGCCAGCCCGGCGGTTCTGCTCGGTTGTGAACGCCCTCCACGAGATGCCGTAGTCCTCGATCGGTGCCTCAAACGAATGGCGAGTTCCGGCTCGCCATCCGGCCCTTGTTTCGCGATCCGACTGCGGGCGCAACATACGCTTTCCATATGAAATCGCGGCCTGGGCGCTCTCGAATTCATATGGGCCTCGGCTGTAAGATTGCTTGCTTCTTCGGCGCATGTCTTTTCCACACCTTGAGGCGGGATTCGCGCGTCATCTCGATGTTGGAGCAAGATTCAAATGGGTCAGCAAAATCATCCCATCAAAGCCATGCCCTCCAGAAAGAACGAAGCTGTACGAAGTCCTTCGTCGGAACCCCTATCGGAAATTGTCGCGGGGCTGATCCCGCTAACGATTACTTTTTTCGTTTTTGTCGTCGTGCTGTCAGCCGTGAGAACGCTGTTCGGTTAGAAGGGCTAGACTCCAAGATGTGACTTCTGTACGGTCTTTGATATGAAACGTTTCATATTTTCAGCTAAGCGCAAGCTATGACCGCAAAACCGACGATGAATGATGTCGCCTTGCGGGCAGATGTTTCGCTTGGGACAGTGTCAAAAGTCCTGAACGGCGATCCCACCGTCGGCGCGGAGCTTCGTGACCGCGTTTTCGATGCCTGTGCCCAGCTGGACTACCAGCACAACCGCATCGCGGCCAGCCTGAGAAGTCGCCAGACGCGCACGATCGGGATCATCATTCCCGACATTCTCAACACCTTCTATGCGGCACTCGTCGAAAAACTGGAAAATCTTGCATCGGCAAGTGGCTATACCGTCATGGTGGTGACCACGGGCGAGGATGCCGGCCGGGCCGCGGCACGCATCGAGATTCTCAAACAACGGCAGGTCGACGGCATGATCGTCATCCCGTCGCTCAATGCGTCTGAAGGCTTGGAGAAGACAGTCGGATCAGGCATGCCGTGCGTCGTGGTCGACCGCGTTTCGGCCGAGAACCCCTTTCCAAGCGTTGCAACCGACAATGTCGACGCAGCTTATCAAGGCACGCGCTATTTGCTGTCGCTCGGCCACAAGCACATTGCGCTTGCTGCCAACTCGCCGAAGCTGTGGAACACCCAGGAACGCATCGCCGGTTTTGAGCAGGCGATGCGGGAGGGACAGGGCCGGGCCGACGTGCGGATCGTCGGCATGACCGCCGAAGAAGCGCGGGTCTCGATTGGAAGTCTGTTTCGCGAGGCTGATCGCCCGACAGCCTTGTTCACCGCGAACAACCTCGTGACGCTGGGTGCAGTCAGCGCTCAGCTCGATTGCGGCATCGATATTCCGAGCGACGTGTCGCTTCTTGCCTTCGACGACTTTGAGTGGTTGCGGCTCCTGCGACCGGCGATCAGTGCCATCCAGCAACCGATTGACCAGATTGCGGTCGATGCGTGGCGATTGGTGTTTCAGCAGATCAGCAAGCGGCCGATCAGTGGACAGCATGTTCGTGCCGGTGCTCAACTGGTGATCAGGCAATCCACTGCCGCCATCAGGGGGACCAGCCGGAGGGTGGGATAAAGTGAGCGAGTTTGCGGGAAAAAGTGCGGTTATCACCGGGGGAGGGCGCGGCATCGGACTGGCTTGCGCGCGCCTGATCGCCGAGCGCGGCGGAGTGGTCATCCTGATGGGCCACGATGCGGACATGATCGAGGGCGCCGCAGCCGAATTGCGTGCGGACGGACTTTCCGCGGACGCTATCTTCGCCGACATCAGCGTCGAGGCCGAGGTTGCAGCTGCACTGTCGCGGGCTGAGGACGCAACCGGAGGCGTCGATATTCTCGTCAACAATGCAGCGATACAGCCTTATGGCACCGTGGCGTCGATGGGTTCCCGCCAGTGGGACGGTGTCATGGGGGTCAACCTGCGTGGCACCTATCTCGCCTGCCACTACGCGTTGCCGCGTATGGTCGAACGTGGTCACGGTGCGATCGTCAACATCGCCTCGGTTCAGGCATTGGCCAACCAGGCGCGCGTCGCCGCGTACGCGACGTCAAAAGCGGGCATGCTGGCACTGACGCGTTCGATTGCCGTCGATTTCGGCCGAGCCGGCATTCGCGCGAATGCCGTCTGTCCAGGCTGCATCGATGCTCCGATGACACGGTTTTCGGCCACCGAGACAGCGCCCGGCCAGGAAGAAGATACGATCCGGCAGTGGGGCAATGCTCAACCGCTCGGACGGGTTGGGCGGCCAAATGAAGTTGCCGAGGTGGTGGCTTTCCTTGCCAGTGACCGGGCGAGCTTTTGTTCGGGCGCGGAGTTCAAGGTGGATGGGGGCCTGATGGCGACACTTGGCGTGGCGCTGCCTGATCCGACATGAAACGTTTCATAGCGGAAAGCCGGCGCTGAAGTTTTGGGAGGAAGAGCAATGGGCGAATGCAAATATGGATCTTGGAGGGTCGGGCCATGTCACTAGCTGGCACGATCTCAACGCCCCAGAAATGGCCGTCGCGGCAGGTCGTCGTTTCGGTGGTAGTCCTGGCGGCGGTCCTGGTCGCGCTCGCTGTAATTGCGCCGAATTTCTTTCGCTACGGCAACATCATCAATGTCCTGTTGCAGGCATCCCTCTTGGGTATCCTGGCGATCGGCATGGCTGTGGTCATGATTGTTGGCGGGATCGATCTTTCTCTGCCGGCCAACATGGCGATGAGCGCTGTGTTAGGCGCTCTCTACATGAAGGCGACTGGGGATTGGACGGTGGGTCCGCTGATCATGATCGGCGCCGGTGTCGCCATCGGGGCGGTCAATGGCTTCGCGGTTGGCCGGCTCAAGATGATCCCTTTCGTCGTGACGCTTGCCATGATGACGATGGTCTCCGGCGCCACTGTCTGGATGACGAACTCTCTGAGCATCTCGCAATTGCCGGAGACGTTTGTCGATATATTCGGGGCGCGGCCAATCCTCAAGATCCCGGTGACGGTGCTGATCGTGGCCGGTCTGGGTTTCGTTCTGACGACCTTGATGCGGTCTTCGATCGTCGGGCGGTGGGCCTATGCTGTCGGGATCAATGAAAAGGCGGCCCGGGTGGCACGCATTCCGATCGCGCGCGTCGTGCTCGGGAGCTACGTCTTTTCCGGATTGATGGCCGGCCTTGCGGCGATCCTTGTTACGGCAAGGCTGGGCGCCGCATCGGCGAACATGGGCAATGACGGCATGGTGCTCGACATCGTATCGGCCTGCGTGGTCGGCGGCGTCAGCATTTACGGTGGGTCGGGCCGTGTTTTTGGCGCGTTGTTCGGTGCGCTGCTGATTACCGTCCTTTCGAACGCGATGAACCTGATGGGCGTGTCGTTCTATTTCAGCCTGGTGATCAAGGGGGCTGTCATCATCGCCTTCGTGGCGGCCGACAGACGCAGCGGTGGCCGCTCATGACCGCTGACATTGTTTTGCGAATGGATGGCATCGCCAAATCGTTCGGCTCCATCCCGGCGATTGCACACGCTGGCCTGGAAGCTCGCAGTGGCGAGGCCATCGCGCTCATGGGAGCGAACGGAGCCGGCAAGTCGACGCTCATGAACATTCTCGGAGGGGTCGTGGCCAGCGACCGCGGCCGCATTTCCATCGATGGTATGGATGTCACGTTGCGCTCGCCGCGCGATGCGACACAGCATGGAATCGCCTTCGTTCACCAGGAACTGACGATGTTTCCAACGATGAGCGTTGCGGAAAACATCTTCATCGACGAGATGCCTTCATCCGGCTGGTTCATCAGGTCCGCGGAAATGACCCGCCAGGCGGAAGTCCTGCTTGCGCGCCTTGGCTGCGAGATCTCTCCCGCAACGCCCGTCGAACAGCTGAGCATTGGCGACCGGCAACTTGTCGAGATCGCCCGCGCGCTACGCCATCGCGCACGCATCGTGATCTTCGACGAGCCGACATCGTCGCTGTCTGGCCCCGAGCGTGACCGGCTGTTCGCCGTGATCGAGAGTCTCAAGGCTGAAGGCGTGGCCATCATCTACATCACGCATTTCATGGATGAGATTTTCACTGTCTGCGAGCGCATCGCGGTGATGCGAAATGGCGAGACCGTCTGGTCTTCGGCAATGTCGGAGGTCGACGCCTCGACCGTCGTGCACCTCATGCTCGGCATTTCGGAAGCCGAGGGCCGAATCCGTGAGCCCGTCGCGGTGCCCGGCGACGCACTGATCTCGGTTACAGGTCTCAGTCGCCAGGGCGCCTTGCATGATGTGAGCTTTTCACTTCGCAAGGGTGAGATCGTTGGCCTGTGGGGGCTGCTTGGATCAGGGCGTACCGAGTTGCTGCGAGCGTTGATCGGTCTCGACCCGATCGACGCTGGACAGATCCGGTGGCGCGACGGAGCGGTCGAGACCGACATTACCTCGGAGCAACTGCGCTCGCATGTCGGAATTGTCACCGAGGATCGCCGGGGCGAAGGCGTCCTTCTGCCGCTTTCGGTCGCCGAAAACATTGCGCTTCCAAATTTGAGATCGCTGCTGAACCAGTGGCGGCTGGTGTCCCAGGCCGGGGAAGGGACTTTGGCAGCCGCCATGATCAAGCGGCTTCAGATCAAGGTTTCGAGCCCGGAGCAAAGCGTCGCTACGCTGAGCGGCGGCAATCAGCAAAAGGTCGTGTTTGGCCGCTGGCTGGCCACCAATCCACGTCTCTTCCTGCTGGACGAGCCAACGCGCGGTCTCGACGTGAGCGCGAAGGCGGAAATCATGAAACTCGTCGTCGAGCTGGCCGAACAGGGCTGCAGCTGCCTGATTGTCTCCTCGGAACTCGAGGAGCTGATGCGCGTCTGCGATCGGTATCTGATCATCAGGCGTGGGCGGCTGATCGGAGAACTGCATGGATCGGCGACCAGCGGAGAATTGATGCAATCGATCTCGGCGATCAACTGAATGTCAGGCCCAACTGAATGTCAGGCGAACTCATGAATATCAAACGCACCATGGAAGGACTCGTGAAGTATGGGTTCTTCGTTGTCCTGGGCGCAACGTTCCTGTTGTTTTCCGTTCTGACGGAGCATTTCCTGTCAGGCGAGAATATCTTGAACATTTTCCATACGATGGCGCCGTTGGCGGTCATTGCCTCGGGCCTCGGCCTCGTCATCATCTCGGGCAGGCTGGATATTTCAGTCGGCTCGACCGCGCTCCTCTCGTGCGCGATCGGTGCGCTTCTCATGAAGGACCATGGCGTCGACCCGATCCTTGCAACAATTGTCGTCCTGCTGTGCGGCGCGTTTCTGGGTGCGGTCAACGGCGCCATCGTTTCGGTGCTCAAGGTAAACTCCCTCATCGCGACGCTCGGTACGATGATCGCCTATCGAGGCATTGCCCTGTCGTTGACGGATGCGCTGCTGGTACCGCTGCCCGAGCCGATTCGCGTCTTGGGCAACGCTCAGCTAGGTCCCATTCCGACCGACATCCTGATCATGGTCGTCATTCTTGTCGGCGTGCATCTGCTCCATGCCAGGACGGCGTTCGGTCGACAACTCGTGGCAATGGGCAACGACGTGGCCATTGCACGAAAGGTTGGGCTGCCGGTTGATCGGACAGGCTTCCTCAGCTTTGTGCTTGCCGGTGTACTTGCGTCCACAGGCGGCATTCTGACCACGGTTCAGAACGGTGCGGTCAGCCCTTGGCTCGGCAGCGGTGTCGAGTTTACGGCGCTCGCGGCGGTCGTCGTGGGCGGCATCAGCCTTTTGGGCGGCCGTGGAACCATCCTTTTCAGCATTATCCCCGGGGCATTCATCTTCGAGATGATCCGCAACGGTCTCACCCATCTCGGGGCCACGCCTTATTCCTATCGGCTTGTCGGTGGCGCCGTGATCTTCGCAGCGATGTATGCGGATGCCCTGAAGAGCGGACGCGTTTCGCTCAGATGGAGGACAGTTCCCTAGCCGGGTCCGTTCTGGATATGCGCACAAGCCAATCAATTAAAGGAGGAACAAATGAAACGTTACATTCTAAGTGCTGCGTTATTGCTCGGTCTCGCAAGCCTGGCGCCTGTTCATGCCGAGCCGCTGAAGGTCGGTTTCTCGTTGGACACCAAGGAGTCCACGCTTCAGACGGCATGGGAGACCTTCCTGAAGTCGGAGGGAGAAAAGCAGGGCAAGGCTGCCGGGTTGGAATTCGAATGGACGATCAACGTCGCAAATGCCGATCCTGCCCGTCAGGCGGCGAACATCGATGATCTGATCACTGCCGGCGTCGACGTGATCATCGCCCGTGCCTTCGACTCGGGCGCGATCGGGACGTCGATCAAGGCGGCAAAGGAAGCTGGAATACCTTTCGTCACATTCGATCGGGGCTCCACAAGTGGGAAGCCGACTGCGCATGTGGGGGGCGACAGCTATGACCAGGCGCGCAGCACCGGATTGGCTTTTGCCGAGATCCTGAAGAAGGCAGGTGTGAAAGGAAAGTGCATCGAGCTTCAGGGCATGCTGACCGACATCAATGCGGTCAACCGGAGCAAGGGCTGGAATGAAGTCGGCAAGGAGACCAGTCAGTACGAGACGATTCTCCAGGTACCGACGGAATGGAATCCCGAGCTTTTTCTCTCGGGTCTCACCAATGCCCTGACGGCGAAGCCTGAAGCCAACTGCGTCTTCGCGGCGAGCGACTTCGCGTTTCCATCGATCCAGGCCGCCCTGGAAAAGGCCGGCCGATGGGCACCGACGGGCGAACCGAAGCATATGTGGCTCGCAACCAATGACCTCCTGTCGGCGGCCGTGAAGCCGATGGAAGATGGCTACATCGACGTCTCGACCACCTGGGACGCATATTTGCAGGCCAAGGAAGCCGTTCGCGTCCTTGTCGCCATCAAGAAGGGGGAGGATCCGAAGTGCGGACCGGATGGCTGCCTTGCCAAGGGGCGCGTTGTGACGCCGGCGACCATCAAGGACACGCCGGATCTCTGGTCGCGGGACTTCAAATAACCGATTCCAAATGACGGTAACGGCGAGGGCAATCTGCCCTCGCCGTGACCGGAGGTGTTTATCTGGCAAGCGCGCCCGTTGTAGACTTCGGGGCGGAGTCTTTGATGAAGGCGCTCAGCACAGCGTCGCGGCGATCGCCTCTTCGTGCGCCCCGGGCCGGCAATTCCGGTTTCGTGCCATACGAGACAATTGCTTTCTCCGATCATCCTCAAGAATGGGATGAATTTCCTGCCATATCGTCTCTTCCCGATCTATATATCGGTTGAGATCGATGCAGGTGAAGATGGACCACGACATCATAATGAAGGCGCTGGCGCACCCGTTTCGACGTGATGTCCTGGCGTGGTTGAAGGAGCCTGAACGGCACTTCGCCGCGCAGGCGCACCCGCTTGAGATGGGCGTCTGCGCCAGCCAGTTCGACCATCGCGGCTTGGCGCAGTCCAGTGTTTCCGTGCATCTGGCGACGCTGGCGTCGGCCGACCTCGTTACCACGCGGCGGGTCGGCCAATGGGTGTTCTACAAGCGCAACGAAGAAACCATCGCCGCTTTTCAGGCCGCCCTGTCCGATCTTTGACGATCCTCCCCATTTCCTCCCCCGAATGCATGAAAGGCATTTCTCATGGCTAACCTCTTTGATCCCCTGCGGGCCGGCGACCTGGCACTGGCGAACCGCATCGTCATGGCGCCGCTGACGCGCAATCGCTCACCCAATGCGGTGCCCGGCGACCTCTCGGTAACCTACTACGGCCAGCGCGCCACGGCCGGGCTGATCGTGACCGAGGCCACCGCCATCAGCCATCAGGGCCAGGGCTACGCCAACGTACCCGGCCTTTATGGCGCGGATCAGCTTGCCGGCTGGAAGCGCGTCACCGACGCCGTTCATAAGGCCGGCGGCAAGATCGTGGTCCAGCTCTGGCATGTCGGGCGCATCTCGCACAATACGTTGCAGCCTGGCGGCGGCAAGCCGGTGGCGCCGTCCGCGATAAGGGCAAAATCCAAGACTTTTCTTGTCAAGCCGGATGGCAGCAGCGAGTTCGCTGAGACCTCCGAGCCGCGCGCGCTCGATGCGGCCGAAATCCCCGGCATCATCGATGATTTTCACCGCGCCGCCAAGGCGGCGGTCGAAGAGGCGGGTTTCGACGGCGTCGAGATCCATGGTGCCAATGGATATCTCGTGGACCAGTTTCTGCGCTCGGGCACCAACCATGGTTTTGTGTCCGCCGACTACTCCGCCGCCAATCGCCTCGCGGGCATAGAAAGCTTCACATCCTGATTTTCACCACGGTTTACCACGGCTCCTCCGCGGGATCAGGCGGGACCGACCGTGCGAAATGGGATATCAAGTGGGATGATTGTGCACCAGGATTATCAGGCTGAGTTGCTTCGAGACCAAAACTCCATCCGAGATGGCACCATCAGCGAATGTCAATATCGCTGGTTTCGATATGGCGGCCATCGGTGGCGGAACAATACGGAAAGACTTCTGATTTCGGCCGACGAAAAAGTTAATGAACCAAGGCCTTTGATACGCCCTCCGGGCCTACCTGTTCCTTTTGGATATAGAACGTTCGGCTTGGGAGGAAAGAAGCAGAATACTGAGATGCGACAACAGTCCAAGAGATGTTGTCCGTGGTCACCTTCCTGCTGATTTGCCGGACCCGCGCTAATCCTCTCAATTTGACATAATGGATATTATGGAAAGTTACCTATATGATATCATTGTATAAGCGTCAGTTCCATAAGATATCTTATGCGACTTTCACCAGTTATAATTAATATTTCCCAGTTATGCAAAAGTACGCATGGTGCGCGCCTCAAGTTTTTGTCAGTCACATAGAGGAGCAAGATGAAGTGCCGTTGCAGTTACTCCTGCTCTACATCTCGATACGACAGATCGATATTACTTACCATCACCTCACCGCTCGATAAAATCGGACGGAAGACTCTGAACACTTCTTAAACGCCGGGGTCGGCGCCCGGTCAGACCACATCGCCCTTGCTCGCCTGTCCTCTCGGCGCACTCACTTGTGCGGCATGCAATAGACTCCCTCGGATTCCATCAGTACCGCGCCACCCTTCAACTCGCTTAGTGCGCCGACCCACGCTTCCGAATACGTGCGGCTGGCATCCACGGCCGTCAGCCATAGAACGCGGTTGTCGGCCAGTTCGACTTTAACTTCCTGCTGCAATGGGCTTGCCTGCACGGTCTGTTGATAGTGACGTTTGATCCTGACATTGCTGGCCGGGAACTCAGCCTCGTTGCTGCCGTAGTTCAGCACAAATCCCGTGTGGTCCTCAGCCACCGAGCAACTGCCACCACGCTCACACACGATTTTGGCAGCGGTCCTGCAGTCCCATTTCAGTGAAGCGGGCCACATAGGATTGTCCACACTTGATCGCGGCTTGTCGCTCTGACCAGCCGCCGTCAACACTGCGCCTGTGTTCATAATCATTGTGGATAGCAGAAGCGCCTTGAACACTACAAACCTCCCTGAATAGTGGCCGTCATAGTCCTCGTCCTACGTGATGGCCTGGCTTATGGCATGTTGAGATTAAACCAGCTTTTCTGGCGCACGCCGTTCGCGTCATCATACTCGATGAACCAGGGCTTTCCGCGCATCGGTCGAGGAATGGTATAGTAGGTCGGGCCATTACCAATGGAATGCCCTCGATCGTTCCCCGCGGTCTGGATTGTTGCCGCAACCGCCTTGCCTTCGATTTCGATTTGGACCTGACGTGATCCGTCTCCATGATGCCCGCCGAGGGCGTTGTTTTTGAAAACGACGGGCAAGGAGAGCCTATCAGCCGCGAGGCGGCAGATGTTCCGTTCTTGACCTAAGCCCGGCCGATCGGATTCGGAGCTGCCAACTGCTTGCCAGCCAGACGGACAATCCTCATACTTCTCAAATCTCGCCGCGCTCGAGTTGGCTTGCGGACAGGTCGGCCAATTGAAACCCGGGGCTTCCATCGCCGCAATCAACTTGTAAATTGGCGGGTGGCACGAGGGGGTGCCTTGCCAGTCGCCGGAAAGACATAGGAGGACCTGACAGCCCCATTCCGACGCTTTTGATTGGGATGGAAGAGCTGCGGCGCCCGCGATGGCGACGGCACCCCCCAGTAGAAATTTGAGTATGGTCATAGCCTTTTCCTCGCTGCAGATTTGACAGTTTACTATGGATGATCCGCGCGAAAAAGGACAGGTCGAAAAGGCAGGTTTGTGCGACTACATCGATTTATGAAACGAGACGACGGAGGCGTGGTCAACAACCCGTTGCGCGCCAACATTGCCATGACGCTTGAGCGGGAGAGAGCCAGACGCGGCCTATCCCATATGCACATGGCCGAACTGTTTCGGACCGCCGAGGGCGAAAAACTGGCCTATCGAACCTACATTCAGACTGTGCGTCAGAAAAATAATGTCACATTGACGACGCTGCAGGTCATGGCAAACGGCTTGCAATTGTCTTTTGCAGGACTGCTCGCCGGCGGTAAGAAAGTTCCGGAATGGGCGCATCGGTTGGACGACAATGCGATCCGCAAGCGGCTGGCGCACATCATCGATTTTGAGCGGCAAAGACGTACTTTGCACCGCTATGAGATGGCCGAACTCATCGGCGTGGCGGAGGCGACCTTCACGAAACTGGAACGCGCGAGCGGCAACATCAGCGTGGACACGATTGCCGCGATCGCCAAGGCGTTGAAACTTGATCCAGCGACCTTCCTCTTTTCCGAAAAGAACCCGCCTGGCAGAGCCGACACCTCGCCCCCCACGAGTGTTCCTAAAGGGCCATAATTCGCCCAGCGCCGGCGTCGCTCCTTTGCCCTGCCGGTCAGGTCCGGCGGCCGACTAGCGCCCCCGCCGCGGCTGTCGGGCCGCTGCTGTCAGCGTCGGCTGTTAGCGGCGGGAATGATAACAGGACTTTGACAAGATGACGACCGGCCAAAGCCAAACTCATGCTCGCCGGGCCGACTTGTCAGCACGCGACAGAAACCGTTTCAAGCTCAAACCGGCCAATAAAATGTATGGCGGCATGGCGAGCGAATAGTGACCACAGTTTAATTTCAAAATATTTGGCCTAGCTCCGGCGTCCTTCAGCCTCTGCATGAACCTCTCCGATAGCTCTGGCAACACCACTTTGTCTCTCTTAGCCAACACGACATGAAGATCGAGATCAGGCCGCGCCAAACTATGTGCGTAATTCTCCAAGTTAAGTGGACCCCAGGCCCTTCTGAGATCGGTCAGCTCAATCTCAGGCTCAAGGCTATCACGTATCAATCGTGTCGCGCGACCCGTCCAAACCATATCCGCTAGACTCCCGGCCGTCAGAAACAACGAGGCTTTTGACACAGCCGAGTCGTGCGCCGCGACCATCCCCGCAACCCAGGAGCCTAAGCTCATACCGAGAACCGAAATCTCTCGATAGCCTTCGATCTTCAACAAACGTATGAGTTTTCGCCCATCCAACACTGCCTGCCTTACAGATTGGATCGTTCGACCGAGATTAGGGCTAAGCATATAGTCGGCGTGCACGGAGCCGGGACGGCTGCGTTCGAAGTGATAAGGCATAGCAATCTCGACAACCGTGATGCCACGCTGCGAGAAAAAATTGGCAATCTGACGATTCCGGGAGCTTGCATTCCAATGGTGAAAAATCACCAACGCCTGATCGAACGACCGGCTTTCTGTGATTTTCGCCGAGACGACATTGTTCTGTTCGATATCAGTAGAAATGTCCGATGGAAATTTGAGCCACCCATCTAGCCTTTCAAACCCCTGATCACTCACATTCGGGTCATCGAAAAAGGCTGGATCAGCTACGGCCTGGTCCGCAAGGGCACAGAATTCCTCGATACTTTTTATCTTCTTCGCACCTGGAAAGGCGCGTTCCGCGTCAAGGGCGAAATCGGTTGGTTTCTTCCCTTCCTCACCGCGTCGCGCCCGCCGCTCATCCCAACGATCAAGCCAACTATGATACACTCTGATTGTTTCCTAACTTACTCGCTTGCCCTCGCCCCAACCCTGGATCAAACAGGCCGTATATTGCGAACAGCACTCCAAGGCCCAGAAGGATCGAAAAGCCAGAAAATGCATCGATCAGCAAATAGCTAGCCACGAGTAACGCTACGATCACTGACATCCTCCACAAATACATACAAAACCGACGCTCGACACCTAAACGGATGGAGCCGTACAGAAATACAAAACAGGTCGAAATAGCGATAAGAAGGCTACTGTAATGGGTCGGCCTACGGTAGATGATCCCGGCGCTCACATCATTGCGCTCATAAAAGGCGGAAGACATATCGCCGACCAACCAAGACACAATATTCTCTCCACGCGATGTCAGGTAAGCACTCTGGAGCTTCATGACTATGGCGATCAGAAGCCCCAAAACAGTACACCGAAAAATCGCACGCATAACCCTGAGGCTGGCTTCATGGAGCTCGTGTTGATAATACACCTCCGGCCGATTACTCGCTGCTTCTCCAATTCTCCAAAGATCATGGATCACCGTATAAAGCAAAATGAGGCCTACGAAGAACAGATAAAAACAGAGGCACATATACAGGTAAGCGAGCCCCGTGAAAACGATTGCTTCCGGCACCGATATAACCTCAGGGCGCACAATCGCTAACGAGCCCCAATCCGTCGCATAGTTGCCACCACCTTTGAGCAACGGGATTAAAGACACGCCGATCCACTGAAAAAGACCGGCGAACACCACACAAATCAAAAAAACCGCCCAATATGAATACGAAGAAGCTTGTACGGTGCGAGCCCAGGCATCATCGCTTTTCATCTTGTCGCCCTGCGCTACAAGCTTTGGGCGGCCTTCGTCTTTCCAAAAGGTCACCAGCTCGGTCACGAAGGCAAAAAACAGTGGCAAAAATACCATGAAGACGAATGTCCAATTCGCCGTCCAAAGAAACCCAACCTGCTTGACGACGCCATCCGCCCGGTCATACGTCACGCTGTGAATCCCCGTAAGATACGACAAAAACCCAAGAGCGGTGACGCCCGCAAACACCGACGTCGGTAAATTCAGGGGAGATCCGCGACTAAAAAACGCCTCCGATTTCCTCGCCAAACTAAAACGCCGGCTCGGCCCCTTGGGGTCAGTATCCAGTGTCAGCTCTACCGGGGAGTCTGTCTCGTCATCGAAGGGCGCAGTCGGTGCCGTATCTGGAATCTCCTGTGCAACGCTGCTTCCGGCCCTCCTCCATTCTCGTCTCTTGGCCGATAACCGCGATTGCGCCTCACTAAGCTCAATCTGCCATTCGCTAGTTGCGACCGGATCATCGCATCCAAAAATCCTGGCCAGCCAACGAATGTTGGCAATGCTAATTCCCTTCTCGTTCTCTTGAAACCAAAGCTGCACCGTTCGCAGATCGACCCCAACCCGGTTGGAATCAATCAGTGAAATCGCCTCTGCAAGGAGCTCGGGCGTCCATGGGCCAGCAGGAAACCCGTCTTGGGCCAACAGTCGACCCGCACCCGCCGCCGCCAGTCGTTTGAATAATTCTTTGAAATCACTCCCGTCTCTCGGCGGAGGGAGAAATAACTTTCCGTTCCTAAACAACAACTTATAGGCTCTAGTTTCGTTCCGTTTCGCTAGGCTTCGTATCCTATCGTGCCTTCGTCCTCAATCAACGTTTTTATCAACTCGATTTTGGCCGGCACGGGAGAAGATCGGATGACGGGTGACCCGCTGGAGAGGCTGAACACGGTTGCTGCGTGGGAGATGTTTCGCAAACCGCCGGCCAAGGGCAATTTCGACTACAATCTGAAACGTTTGTCTGGTGGCAGGGTAGTGTGACCGCATGAGCGAAAAGTAGCGGTAGCCAGGGCTTCGGGAGCCCGAGAAGCAGAGGATGAACCCATCCCTATTTTTCTCGCCTCCCCAGGTATCATTTACGAATTGTCATGCGCGTGGAGCCGGTCGATGCCCATTCAAGTGGTCTGTAACAACGGAGTGATGGAAGAGCCCGATGGGGTCGCGAATCTGCTCGCGGCGCATCGTCATGCAGTCGCCATGGTTGAACGTCTCGGCAAGCGATGGCTGAGGGCCGAAGGGCCGGACGCGACTCTGATCGGCCGGCGATTGGATTCGGTCATGGCGGAGGAGGCTATCGCGCGTCGGCGCGCCGCCGCTGCGCCGGTGGCCGATGTCGTTGAGATGAAAATGAAGGCAGCTTATTTCCGGCGGTTGTTGGGGAACGACTGGTGCGAGGTTGATGTCGACGATTTTCGCGCGTTGCTCGGTTCTTTTGCGAAACTGCAGTCCTAGGAGAAGAGCGCTGAAATCCATGAGGCCACGGTATTCCAGGCCGCATAGATTCCTGCCGGCACCAAGATGATCGCGATGAGAGCGACAGCATCGCCGATGGCGCCGTCAGTGCGTCCTTCCACGGGATAGTAATATCTGTGCGCATCATCGTCGTGCTTCATTGTTGTCTCTCCGAACGCTTGTTTAGCAGCAGCTGCACAGGATGCTGAAACGTCGTGCCCCACAAACCCGCACGTTTCATCTTAGCGTTGATTTCCGCGACGAGGTAGTTCTCATTGACGGCTTTGCCCTTTGCTGTCGTTGCGGCAAACGCATATCCGGTCGCTATGAGCGCGGTGCCAACGTCAATTGTTTCGCCATTGAGCTGCGCACCGCACACGACAAAAACCGCCTTGTCCAGGGCGTGGCCGATTGGCTGGCACGTAACCGCCGCGCTGTCGAACAGCGCTGCCAGATGCGCCAGCGAGGTGTTCCCGCAATCGATTTTGTTCCCATTTGGCTCTTCGGCTGATGTGCCTCGAAGACATGACTGGACGCCATAGAGGCGGAAAAGGTGATCTCCGTCACGCCATGTATCTCCAGTCAGCAGTTGAGCTGATTTCGATACCGCGAGGGGCACGGCAGACTCCGATGCATCCTGGGCCTGTGCCGATGCACACAACCGAAATGCGGCCAGCACTGCGAAGCTCGCCCGCTTCATTCCTGGAACTGTCCACCGAGTTCGGCGGAATGCTCGAGATCCGGGCGCAGCGACTTGCCGTCCTTGTTGCGTCCGATCGCCGCCATGTCGAAAAAAACCATTTCGTCGTCGTCGTAGGCGACGTTGTACGGGTCGTTTGCGTTACCCGCACCCACGAGCGAGAAGCACGAGACAGCGTCGGGTTCACCCTTCCTGCTTTGCAGCACGAGTGTTTTGCAAAGCACGACGGATGCACGATCGTTGTAGATCGCCTCTTCGTAGTCCTGCGCGGCTTTCGTGCAGTCCCACTGCTGCGTCTTGTACGCAATCTTCGGTTTTGGGCAGGCGGCAAGGCCGCGCAGCCGGTACGTCACGCCGTTGACGACGCGCTCGGTCGCCGACGGCACTTTAACTGGCCCGATGAGAGCGGCCGCGTCGCGCTGAAAGAGCGCGCCTTTCCCATCGTAGCGTTCATAGACGAACACCTTTTCGCCCGGCTTCGCAAACTGGAGCAGATAGTGCTCCGACGGCTGTGCGAAGGCGCTCGGGGCGTCGGCGCCAGCAGCATAAGCCAGGGTGCCCTGGAGCAGCAAGACCGTGCAAAGGGCCGTCTGTTTCATCGAAATCCGTCCTTGTGATCGATATCGTGTTGACACTTTACTAGGGCTGCGTGTAGCCATAGTAAAGTGTTAAATTTTGGCGACAGTATGAACACTCGATCCGCTCTTCTGCTCACGCTCTTTGGCGCCACGTTGCCGTTGCAAGCGCACGGCCGGGACCTGGCATCAGACCGCGTGGCAATCGCCTTTGCAACGCCGGCGCAAGGTCTTGCCGCGGCCGGGGCGCAAAGGCCGGGGGAGTGTAAGACCGTAAATCGGACCGAGGTCTCCCGACTTGTGCGTTCAATCGCGCAAGAGGAAGGCTTCGACGCCGATCTGGCCGAGACAATTGCATGGGCCGAAAGCGATCTCGGCTCCAGTCAGGGTCCCTCAAAAGCCGGAGCCCTGGGAATCATGCAGCTGATGCCAGGCACGGCGGCCGATCTAGGGGTCAGCGACCGTTGCGATACACAGGCAAATGTCCGGGCTGGCCTTCGCTACCTGAAGTCACTCTATGACGAATTCGGGGATCCGCTGTTAATGCTGGCGGCATACAACTCCGGGCCCAACAGCGTCTACGAGGCGCAGGGCATTCCGGTGAATCCGGAGACGGCGGAATACATCGTGAAAATACTGAACCGCTGGAAGTTCGGCGGTGTGGTGAAGAAGTCCGCCCTGACCAAATCCGAGACGCTCGCGGCCGCTCCGCCAGCAAGCGAGGACGCTTGGCAGGATGGTCATGTCATGGATCTCGGCAACTGAAAGGAGCCAAGGGTGGAATACAGGAAAGCGGGCAAATTTGCCCTGAAACTGGCCTTGGCCTCGGCGGTCGGAATAGCTCTCGCGCCAGCCACTGCGTATGCCCAGTCGGCGGCGCCAGTCGAAAACGTGCTGGAGTGGTTCGTCGGAGTTCTGCAGGGCAACATCGCGCGCTCATTCGCCATCATCGCGGTCTGTTTTCTCGGCTTCCTCGCCATGACGGGCCGGCTGGCGTGGATGATGGCTTTTTCCATCATCATTGGCATCGCTCTCATCTTCGGCGCTGCCCAACTGGTGGATGCGGTTCGCGCGACCGCTGGAGGCAGCTGAGACATGGACGACGAGGAAGTCTATGTCGAGCCGGTCAGCCTGCCACTGACACGCCCCCCGATGAAATGGGGGGTGCGATATGAGGTTTTTGCCCTGAACGGCATCCTGGCGGTGATCGGTTTTATCGCCACGAGCAGCTTCATGCTCGGCCTTGGCGTGTTCGGCGTAGTGCATCTGGTCAGCGCATATCTGTGCCAGCGCGACCCCTACATGTTTCATATTTTCGAGCGGCGCGTCTCCAAACGCGGAGCGGTGGCGAACCTTACTTTCTGGGGGGCGAGGAGCTATTCGCCATGAGCCTCGATGCCGACCTGAAATTTGGCCGTGAGCGCCGCCGCGAAAAGCCCGCGGCGATGCACATCCCTTACCTTCGCCATGCCGATGACAATCTGATCGTGACGAAGAGCGGCTTTCTTGTCGGCGTCATCCAGCTTAGTGGCCTGCCGTTCCAGACGATGGACCAGGCCGAGCTGAACAGCCGAATGTTCAACCGCAACACGACGTTCCGCAATCTCTCGACGTCTCGCTTTGCGGTCTACACGACGATCATCCGCCGCCACGTGACGCCTGAGATCGAAGGCGACTTTGACAATCCTTTCGTGGCCGAGCTCGACGCCCGCTACATGGATGAGCTTGGGGCGAAAAACCTTTTCGTCAACGAGGCGTATCTGACTGTCATACGCCGACCGATGGTCGGCCGCGTCGGCTGGGTGGACAAGGCGCTCAATGCGTTTCGCATAAGTACCGCGGGCGAGGAAACCCGCGAAGAGGCGATGGCCGAATTGCGTGACGTTCTCGACGGCGTCGTCAAGGATTTCACGGCTTATGGTGCGCGTCTTCTCGGCGTCGTAAAACGCCGCGAAAGCTTCTTTTCCGAGCCGGCGGAATTCTTGGCGAAGATCCTCGCCGGCGGCGTCGACGTGGAAATGCCTTTGCCGCGCATGAGCCTTGGCGATGTGCTGGCGACACGACAGCTGTTTTTCGGCAAATCCGCGCTGGAACTTCGCGGGCCGGACGCAGGCAAGCTCGGCGCCATGGTGTCGATCAAGGAATACCCACCGTTCACAGCTCCGGGCTCATTGGACGGTCTCTTGCGCCTGCCACATGAGTTTGTCCTGACGCAGAGTTTCGCGATCGAGGACCGTGTAACGGCGATGCGCAGGATCAACACCATCGCCAACCAGGTCGAGGGTTCAGACGAGGCGGGCACGACGGTCGAGGACTCCGTCCACGACGGCGCCGACAAGCTGGCCGGCGGCGAAGTGGTCTTCGGGCAACATCACATGAGCGTCATGGCCTTGGCGCCGGACATGACCGGGCTCAACCGTGCGCTATCCGACATCACGGCCGAGCTTTCGCGGATGTCGATCGTGCCGGTTCGCGAGACACTGAACACGGAACTGGCCTTCTGGGCGCAATTGCCGGGAAATTTCAGCTACATCGCGCGACGTGCGTTGATCTCGTCGCTTAACTTCGCCGGCCTTTTCTCCGGACACAATTTCCCCACCGGCCAACGTGAGCGGCTGCACTGGAAACGGCCCATCGCTTTGCTCGAAACGACCAGCCAGACGGCATACTATTTCAATTTCCACGTTCACGATGTCGGGCACTTCACGGTGTTCGGCCCGACCGGATCGGGCAAGACCGTGGTGCTGTCGTTCCTGATGGCGCAGGCCATGCGCATCATGCCGCGGCCGCGATGTGTTTATTTTGACTATATGCGCGGTGCTGAAATTTTCGTTCGGGCGCTCGGCGGTCGCTACGAGGTGATGGAACCTTCCCAGCCGACCGGGTTCGCGCCAGTGCAGCTTGATGACACGGCAGAAAACCGTTCTTTCCTGGAAGATTTGCTCCTCTACATTCTGACCCCGGAAGGCGGCACGCTTGATGTGGCGGAGATGCGCGTCATCAACGCCGCCGTCGACATGATCTACAAGATCCCGCGCGAACAGCGCACCTTCGACCTGCTACCCGAAGTGCTGCGCGGCTCGCTCATGCCCGGCATGAACGATCTGGCCGCACGGATACAGCCCTGGCTCGACCCGAAGGACAAAGGCTGGCTTTTCAACAATCCCGTCGATCTCATCGATTTTTCGAAGCCGGTTGTCGGGTTCGATATGACCAAGATCCTGAGTGACCGAAAGCTGCGTTCGGCGGCGTTGCTCTACATCTTCCACCGTCTTGAAGAAGTCATTGATGGCTCGCCGATCATGCTCTTCCTCGATGAAGGCTGGAAGCTGCTGGACGACGAGGTTTTCGCCGCTTTCATCAACGAGACACTGAAGACCATTCGTCGCCGCAACGGCGTGGTGGGCTTCGGCACGCAGACAGCGGAAGACGTCGTCAATTCCTCCATCTCGTCGTCACTGATCGAGCAAACGAAGACCAACATTTTCTTCCCCAACCCGAAGGCGAGCAAAGAATCCTACATGGAGCGCTTCTCGCTGACAGCGAAGGAATTCGAGTTCGTGCGCCGAACCGCGAAGGAGACGCGCACCTTCCTCGTCAAGCACGACAGCGACTCGATCGTGGCCAAGCTCGATTTGTCGGCGATGCCCGATCTCATCAAGGTCCTGTCCTCGAACGAAGCCAACAGCAAGGAATGCGCACGGCTCCGGGAGACCTTCGGCGACGAGCCAGAGATGTGGCTGCCATACTTCTGCGGATGGGAGAACGAGCATGACGAAGCGGCTTAGCAGCGCTTGTCTGGTCATGGCTCTCGCTACGGCGGAAAGCATGAACGTGGCGGTCGCTCAGATCGCGGTGATCGACGGGCCGAACCTCGACAAGCGGCAAGAGGACGAGCAGCACAGCACGAAGTCGGATGAGGCCAAGAAGGACGAAACCGACAAGAAGAAAAGCGTCGTCTGCACCTATTCGAACAAATACCGCTCACAGATGTTTCGCCGGTCGCCTGCCGAAGCGTTGCAGCGCGACGCGGGCAACGTGAAGATGATCCGCTATTATTCGCAAAAATACGGCGTGCCCGAAGGCCTAGCACTGTCCGTCGCCTATCAGGAATCGCGCTTCGACACATGCGCCGGGAGCCACACCGGCGTCAAAGGCGTCATGCAGCTGACCAAGGGCACCGGCAAGTCCATGGGACTGGACCGCGACGTGAACGAGCAAAATGTCGAAGGCGGCGTCAAATACCTCGGAATGGGCGTGAAGCAATGCGGGGCGACGAACTACAGCTGTCTCGCCTCCTTCTACAACGGATCGAACGCAGGCGAGCAGAACCAATGGGCCGGCGGCGTCGGCCGCTGGAACAGCTACTTCAACGACTATGTGTCGAGCGGCAAGGCTCCGGCCGCCGCGCCGCCGCCATTCTCGATCGTAACGGCCGACGGCGCAGGCGGCACGGCTCAGGACGCGGCCATGGGCACGGTGAGGAAGGCGGCTGGCGGCCTTGATGCAAGCTCATCGCAGATCGGCGCCAACGGCGCAGCAATCGACGCGCTGGCGGGCAACGTTGGCCAGGTGACCGAATACAAGGACGCCTGGGAGCTGAACTCGTCGGCTCGTGGGATCAACGCCGATGTCACCAACCAGTACCTCGCCCAGGCGGGGGATTTTACGACGTTGCTGGCCCAACTTCTATCGTTGCAGAATGTTCAGGCATCGCAGTCGTCCAAGCTGGTGCAACAGCCGAAGAGCGGCTCTCCAAACCCGTTCTCTTGTGATCCCGCGGAATTGGAGCGGTTGAGGATCGATCGCGGCCGGTGGCTACCATGCGCACTTGAGAACGCGGGGGCAAGCTCGGCCGACAGCCGCTCGATGATCATCACCAGTGATCCTGCCGGCGCTGCCAGCGTGATCAATTCTCTACAGCAATAGGAGGCTGACATGAAAAAATTCGCGATTGCTGCCAGTCTGGCGCTTTGGGCAAGCACGGCCCACGCACAGATTGCCGTCATTGATGGCGCCAATCTCGATGTCGCCCGCAAGAATGCGGACAACACCAACTCCATCATGGATTCGAACAAGGATATCCTGAAAAAGAGCGAGGAGATCCTGCAGGCTCTCAGCGGCAGTCGTGACGGTTCGCTCGGGATCGGGCAGATGGGCCTTGGCGGCAATATGTCGATTGCCCAGGCGCCGTCGTTCGGATCGATCCTGAACGGCGGGGCTCTTTCGTTTGGCGGCCTGTCGCCCGAAATCCAGAAAATCGCCGGCGCGGTCATCAATGGGCTCCAGCTGGTGAAGCAGCTCCAGCAGATTGCCGGCAAGGAGACGAGCGCCGTCAACACCGCCTATGGCGGCAGCGTCAATGTGGCCTCGCTGCTAAGCGCATTGACCTCGCAGGCTTCGCAGGGCGTTACCCAGCGCCAACAGTCTCTGCAGTCAGCGAGCGGCCAGATCGGGCAGTCGCAGGACGTCAAGGGTTCGGTGGACCAGAACACGCGAATGCAGCTGGAAAACGCGCGTGCGGTCAACGAACTGATCGGCGTCCAGAACGGCGCGGTCGCGGCCCTGAATGAGAAGCTGAAGGGAGATCTTCTTCGCCAGAGCCAGGTGCAGAAGATGATGACACCGCGCACCGTCAATCCGTTCGCGGAATTCGGCAAGAGCGGGGGCTGAACGCTTGTCGGGGCGAGTCCTGCGCATATGCGTTGTGATTGGGCTCGGCGCAGGGCTTTTTGGATGCGCAAATCGCGAACTGAAAGCTCCGTGCGGGCCTTTGGCGTATGCCCACGCCGACGAATGCGGCGCGCTAAAGCCGGTCAATTCAACGCCGTTCGCCAGCATCATTGATGAGGATCCATGAACGGTCTCGCCGCAAGCATCCTCGGTGGCATTGACAACATCGGCGAGGACTTCGTTCGCACCGTCTATATGCAGTTGGGTAATGCGATGGGCAACGTCTTCACCCTCATGCTGACCCTCTATATCTTGTGGTGGGGCTATTCGATCCTGAGCGGGCGTGAGTCGATTTCGCCAATCGAAGCGGCCTATCGCCTCGGCCGCGCCGTCATCATCTATCTGCTGCTGACCGGATGGGGCACATTTTCTGCGACGATCTATCAGCTCGTGCAAAGCATTCCCGACGAGGTCGGAAAGGTGATCGTCGGCGCCGTGTCGCGAGCCACAGGCAATCAGCTCAGCGACCAGGCTGCAATTCCAGCGCTGATCGACAACCTCTACCAAGGGGCCCAGGACGTCGCCAATCAGGTCTACAGCGGATCCTTCTACGACATTTTTGGTGCGCTCTTGTCGCTGCTCGTTCTGCTGTCTGCCATCATCTTCGCAGCGCTTGCCATTGCCGCGATCATCGCCGCCAAGGTGATGTTGTTCATCACGCTGGCCTTGGCGCCGATATGGATCATTCTTTGGCTTTACCGATGGTCCTCGCGCATGAGCGAAGGCTTCCTTTCGCTGACCACCTTCCTGATGATCCAGCAAGTCCTGATCTACGGCTTTCTCGGTTTCTACTTCTCGCTCGTCAATGCGGCGCTGAACACCGCGACGTCCGGCGGAGCGACCATGGACAGCAAAATGTCGCTGGTGTTGCCCTTGGTGCTGGTGACGATCATCGGCATCTACGTTCTCATGCAGATACCCTCGATTGCTTCGATCCTGAATGGCGGCGGGTATCTCAGCACCATGGGCGCTCGCTACTCATATGGGACGTTCGGCAGGAATGCCGTGCGCTACTCCGGCGCGCGATGGGCCGCAGGCCGCGCCGCTCGGGGCGCCCGGCAGCTCGCGACAAACAGTTTTCGATCTTCGCGAGCAGCCAGGGCGGATGCCACAACCCGGACCGCTATCCAGCAAGGTGCGCGCGATAACTCCAGGCCTCTGGCCTAGAACAAGAATGATCACCGATAGCGGCCCTTGGATCGGGATCGTCGCGCAAACGAGGCAATAGTAAGTGTCAATCTCAATGGAAACACCTGCCAGCAGCAGCCGCGAACTCGTGGACAAGCGCTACTACAGGGCCGGCGCGACCTGGGAAGACGACACGCACAGGTCAATGCGCCGATCGCGCACATTGGCCTGGATCGTCAGCGGCATTTCGGGACTGGTTGCGGTGCTGTCGCTGCTGGCGCTCGTGCTGATACTGCCGCTCCGGCAGTTCGAACCATATGTTGTCGAGGTCGACAAATCGACGGGCTACCTCGAGATCATGCGCGCGCTGAAGCCTGGAGATTTGTCGCAGAACGAGGCCGTCACGGCCGCCAATCTGGTGCGCTACATCAGGGCCCGCGAAACCTACGACTCCCGTGAACTGAAACAGAATTACGACCTGGCACAGCTCTATTCCACCGATGCCGCGTCCAAGGATTTGACGTGGCATTATACGCCTGCAAACCCGCAATCGCTGGACAAGATTTTTGGCCGCAATGTCACTGTCTCGGTCGAGATCAAATCGGTTTCCCTGCTCAATCGCAACACAGCCTCGGTGCGCTTTGCCACGACGACGCGGCGGGACAATTCGTCGACCGCCGACAATTGGGTGGCGGTGATAAAATTCCGCTACACCTCGACGCCGCTCAAGAACGAATGGCGTTTCGACAACCCGCTTGGATTTCAGGTTACGGATTATCGCCGCGACCAGGAATCGGCGCCGGCCGCTGGGAGCCTGCAATGAGATGGCGCGTAAGCCTCGCCCTGCCGGCCGCCCTTCTGCTCGGCACAATGCACGGCGCGGCCGCACGCGACGGCCGCATCCGATATGTCACCTTCAACAACGACGACGTGACGTCGGTGCGCGCCGCTCTTGGCATTTCCACGATGGTCGAGCTCAGCCCGACCGAAGTCATCGAAACCGTGTCGGCTGGCGACACGAAAGGCTGGTCGATCATCCCCAAACGCGGATCGCGATTTCTGTTCGTCAAGCCGCTGGAGCGCGATGCGTGGACCAACGTCAACGTGGTCACCAACCGGCGCGTCTATTCCCTGCTGCTGCAGGCGACTGACAATAGCCGTGACCGGGCATCCTTCCAGGTCCGGTTCAAATACCCGGACGAGGATATCAACGCGCGCCTGCTCTCACAGGCCAAGGAGAGCGCCGCCGATCCGGATTTGAAGGATCTGAATTATGCCGATCTCAATTACGACTACGCCTACAAGGGCGACGATAGCCTGAAGCCGCGCACCGTATTCGACGACGGCACCAAGGTGTTTCTGGAGTTCAAGGGCGACATTCCGGCGATCTTCGTTGTCGACGACAAGCGTCAGGAGTCGCTGGTCAACGTTCGCACGCAGGGCAAATACACCGTCATCGACAAGGTCGCACGGCAATTCACCTTGCGGGCCGATGGCAAGACGCTCTGCCTCTACAACCGGGCGCGACCCAACGCGATCGATCCCGTCGAGCAAGTGTACGGTCCAACGAAACTGACAGGCGGTTCCACCCTGTTCGGATCCAGCGGAGGGCGGTGATGACCCAGATCGATTATAACCAACTGGACGGCAGCCCGAAGGTCGCGCGCCGTGGTGCGGGCGTGGGTACCAGGATCGCCTTGGTCAGCCTCGGCGTGCTGCTGGTAGGCGCGCTGATATGGCTGAACTGGCCCAGGGAGCCTGTATCGCGCGACGTTCGCAGCGATGGCGAGGAAAACTTCAACCCGCCCGAGTTCCGCCCGCCGGCGTTGAACGAACCGCCGCAACCTGCCGACGGCACGATCGACCAGATCGTGGTGCCGCCACCGGCCGCCGACCAGGGTGGCACGCAACAGGCTGACAATGTCGATCAGACGGTGCAGGAGGGCTCGGACCTTGACGCGCAGCGGCGAGCGCTGGAGGCCCAAATGGCTGCCGAGGAGGCTCGCCGCAAGGCCGAGGCGGAAGAAGCCCGTCGCAAGGCCGCGGCTGAGGACGAGGCTCGCCGCAAGGCTGAAGCCGCCGAGCACGAAAAAGCGGTGTGGGAACGCCTGCGGTCGAACCAGATGGTGACGAATGATCAAACCGGCTCGACGGATGCCGGCGCCCAGGCGGCACAGGTCGAAATCGCGCCCGACGGTCAGATCATCCCGGTCCCCGGCGCCGACAGTGACCCCAACAAGGCATTCCTGGCGCAGTCTGAGGCAAGTTCCTCCGGCATCGTCAAAGCCAGGGTTTTTCGACGCACCGATGCGTTGATCCCAGAGGGAACGATCATTCGCGGCTATTTGGAAACCGCTGTTAACACCGACCTTCCCGGCGCCGTGCGCGCAGTCGTGCGTGAGGATGTCTTCTCGCTCGACGGCAGGCGGATCCTCATTCCGAAGGGCTCGCGCCTGACCGGAGAATACCGCTCGGGGCTTGCGCGCGGTCAAAAGCGTGTTTTCATCGTCTGGAGCAGGGTAATCCGCTCGGACGGCATTTCCGTCGATATCAAGTCGCCTGGTGCAGATGCGCTCGGCCGCGGCGGCATGGGCGGCCGTGTCGATACGCATTGGGTTGAACGTTACGGCAACGCCATCATGCTTTCCATTGTTGGCGGTGTCTCTGAATATCTGTCCTCGCTTGGCGATAGCGGCCAGAACGGACAACAGCGCCAGGTGTCGACGGTCGATCCCGTGACCGGTGAGACCACGACCGTAACTTATGGCGGCAATGGCTCGCAGCGCGACGCCCGCGGCATCGCCTTCGACAAATCATCGACCGCCCTGCAGCAACTCGCGCAAGAGGCGTTTCGTGACACGCAGAACATTGGCCCGACAGTCTATGTCGACCAGGGCACATCGATTGTCGTGCTGGTGCGGCGGGATCTCGATTTCGCGGATTTGTATGCTGATCCCATCCAGGAAGAAGTGGCCCGCCTGAAGGCAGGTGGGCGACCGAAGACGACGATTGATCCGACGCCTCTTTACGCGACGCCAAAGGATCATTTCTATCCCGACTATGGGAGCCCGGTGAGATGAATGCGGTGCATCCCCTCCCCGACCCTTGGGCGAGAGCCCCGGTCCTGCGCGCTCATCTGGAACCGATATGGTCCTATTTGAACGAAGACTCGGTTTCCGAGATTGCGATCAACAGGCCGGGTGAATTGTTCATCGAACGCCTCGGTGCAAAGGAAATGGAGCACGTCCTCAAGCGCGAGGTCACGCCGGGCTGGATACGCAACATCTCGACGGGCGTCGCCTCGGCGACCAATCAGGTCATCAACGAGGAAAAGCCGGTCCTGTCGGCCGCTCTACCCTCGGGCGAGCGCATCCAATGCATCTTGCCCCCCGCGGCTCCCGAAGGCGGCGCGATTTCGATCCGCAAGCAGGTCATCATGGATATGAGCCTTGATGCCTACAAGAATCTCGGCGCATTCGAGAACACGGCGATGGGCAGCGGACTTGCGCTGTCGGCCGAAGAAAAGCGACTTGTCGAAATGCTGCACGACACGTCGCCGATGGAGTTCCTTCAGGATGCAGTGCGCAACCGCGTCTCGATCGTCGTTTCTGGCGGTACGTCGACGGGCAAGACCACGTTCTTGAATGCACTCTTGAAGGAGATCCCGGCTCATGAACGGATCATCACGATCGAAGATACCCGCGAACTGAGGCTGCCGGCTCCCAACAACGTCACCCTGATAGCCTCGAAGGGCGACCAGGGCCTTGCCAAGGTCTCCGCGCAACAGCTGCTCGAAGCCTCGCTTCGCATGCGGCCCGACCGTCTGCTGTTGGGCGAGTTGCGCGGCGCTGAAACCTTCGCGTTCCTCCAGGCGATCAACACCGGCCACCCGGGTTCGCTCACCACCGTTCACGCCAATTCCGCCCGGTCCGCCTACGAGCGCCTGGCGTTGATGGTCATGCAGGGCAGCTCGGGCCTCGCACGAAGCGAAATCCTCGACTACCTGCGCGAGGTCATTCCGGTGGTCGTGCAGATGGTCCGCACCGAAGGCGGACGGCGTGGCGTCAGCGAGATCAAGTTCACCAAGGCGGAGACGATTTAGCGAGCCCACCCATGCAGAAAATCGCAACAGCAATTTTCACGGTACTCATGGCGATGGCCATGGGCGCCCTGCTCTTCACGGTCGCCTATACCGCCACTGATTGGTACCGGACTGGCTCCCACGTCCTGTTCGACCAGCTGAACGCCGATCCCTTGCCGGTCTTTCGTCAGGCCTGGGCGGACGCGATGGCAAGGGATCTTGGCCGGGTACAATACGCCGTTCCAGCGGGAGCATTAGGGTTTCTTGCGCCCCTGGTCGGCCTGTTTCTCATGCGCCCGAGAAAGCGCAATGACTCTCGCTTCATGACTATGAGCGACGTATCAAAAACCGGCCTGACGAAAGTTGGCGGCGTCTTCGTCGGTCGAGCCGGCGGCAGGCTTACCGAAATCCTGTCGCCCGGCCGCGATCAGCGCTCCGGCAAGATCCGCCTGATGCAGCGCAAGCTGATCGGCGGCAAGAAATTGTGGATTGATGGCGATGATGTCGGCGGCTTCGTCATAGGGCCGCCGCGCTCCGGTAAAGGCACGTCACTCATCATCCCGAACGCGTTGACCTGGCCGCATTCGCTCGTGGTTCTCGACCTGCGAGGCGAGACCTATGCGGCGACTGCCGGTTATCGTTCAACCATCAGCCGTGTGGTGCGCTTCGCGCCGGCTGACCCGGGCGGCAATAACGCCTGCTACAATCCGATGGACTTCATCTCGCTGGATTCTGCACAGCGCGACATCGACCTTCGCAATATCGCTGCGGCGCTGTTTCCGCGCCCCCCGTCCAACGCGGATCCCTATTGGGTTAACGACGCCCGCCTCCTTTTTACCGGCATCGCGTCCTTCGTCATGGAATCGCCTGCGATCCCGAACGAGAAGAAGACCTTCGCCACGATCCTTGAGATCATGAACGGTGCCGAGCAGCCGCTCCTCGAATTCATCGGCTCGCTGCGCGAGGAACGCCGCCGCGAATGCTCGCATTTTACGCTGCAAACCCTGCTGCCATATTTCGAGATGTCTGAGCGGCAGTTTTCCGGGATCTACGCCGGCGTCCGGACCGGCATGGCCCCCTTTCTCAACGAGCGCCTGATGCGAGCTACCTCGCGCAGCACGTTCGATATTCGCAACCTCAAGCGTGACCGGATTTCTCTTTATCTCGACGTGCGGCGTGAGCAGATCACGTCGCTTGGACCGCTGTTCAATGTCCTGATTACGCAGATGATGAACTTCATGTCGGAAAGCCTGCCGCAGCCGGGCGAGCATCCAGTGCTTGTGCTGCTCGACGAGTTCCAGAACCTCGGCAAGCTCGAGAACGTGACCGAAATGGCGAGCGTACTCGGCGGCAACGGCGTTTCCATGTGGTTTTTCGTGCAGTCGCTGAAGGCTGTGGACGAGATTTATCGCCAGGAAGGGCGCAAGACGCTCATCAACGCTGCTCGCGTGCAGATCTTTTTTGGTGCGCAGGATGCGGACGATCTGCGCTACGTTTCCGAGCAGCTCGGCGAAACGTCGGACGTGCAAAAGGACGTGACGCGCACCAAGGCAACGTTGTTCGACACTTATTACACGCGCTCGGAGCACCGCAAGGAAGTGCGGCGGCCCCTGATGCGGCCAGATGAAATCCGCACCCTCGACAAGAACAAGGTCATCATATTGCCGCGTGGGGAACTGCCGATCCTCGGCACGCGCAATTTCTATTTCGCCGACGGCCAGCTCGCCAAACGCGCGTTCATGCCCCTACCCGCCTCTACCGACGTTTCGCGGACGAAAAGCCCTGCCGCGGACTCCTCTGCGGCGGTTCCATCTCCTGTGCTCCTGACGATTGTGCCGACAGCACCCGCGTATCGCTCAGGCCTCTTGCAGGCCCGCCTGCGGCGCGGCGCGACATTTGCCGCAAAAGCAGGCCGTATAGCTCCGTCGCCGGGCCGGCGCGCAATCGTAAAAGAAAGGCTGAAAGCAACAGACGCTGCAGACGTACCAGCCTATGCCGCAATAGATTTTTCCGCTTTGGCGGCCAAAGCAGTGACAGCACGCATAGCGCCCGACAAAGAAGCGGCGGTAGCGGCGATCCTGAACAAGGTGCGGTCTCTGCGCGCCAACGCATCCGATATCGAGGCTTTCGATAGGAATTTGAGCGTCGTCGAAGATACGTTGCCTGATGTAGTCGATGGGTAGGCTAGCATTCCAATGCGGCGGAGAGGTCATTTGTCTACCGTGACCTTGTCCACACGTCATGGCGGCGGAGGAAATTGCGGCGCGCTTCGGGCAGTGCAAGGCTCAATCAAGAAGATCACACGGCGCGAAAACGTCGACGATACTGGGCCTCGACAGGCGTTTCAGGGACCCACCCCGTCAAGTTCAATCGCAAATCCCGCATCGACCGCGCTTCGCGCAATGACATCGCCAAGTTCCCAATCCGTGAGTTCGCAGAGCGGAAGCATTCTCCTCACGTTCCGGCTAACCTCGGATATCGAAATGCTCGGACTGCCGATGTTGTCGATCAGGTGGCGGACAATCGCTTGGCGAACGTCCGATAAGGTAGGCGTCTGCGCGAGCGCAGGCATCACCGGCCCTATGAATGGAGCCGTGGTTCTGCGGCCACGGCTGTTTTTAAGTCGAACGCGACGGGCACACCGTGAATAATGGATGCTGCCGCCACCAACTCCTCCAGGTCGCGGTCGGTAGCCCTGCATGCCGGCATGAGTGTTCGGATGGCGCGGATTGCCTGCGCGATGGAGAGAAAACGGGCCTTGCCTCGGGAGAGGACGTAGGCTTCAGCGGCGCTTTCAACTGTGACGGTGTGAAAACTCCTGGTCATCGAGAAAACCTCCCTAAAACCCTCAACGCGATTTACGGCAGGAATTCCGTAGCCTGCAAGGGTCTGTCTGATTCCGAACAATCAGGCGGAGGCAAGGCCGAAGTGACTTTGCTCCTCCTCGCCGTAAGCACCGTGCGTGAGTTTTATCATTCCAACGCGATCGACAATTGTGATCTCGCCGCGTTTGGCGTGAACGAGCCCCCGATATTCAAGCATTTGGAGGGCGATGGTAACGCCAGGGCGCCGGGCACCAAGCATCGTCGCCAGAAATTCATGCGTCAGGTAGATCTTGTTTCCATCGGTGCGGTCTTGGACCATCAGTAGCCAGCGGGCCAGCCGCTCTTCGATTTTCGAATGACCGTTGACCAATGCGGTCCGGGACGACTGGACGAGGAACGCGTGGGCATAGCGAAGCAGTGACTCGCGAAGGGATTGGCTTGCCGCAATCGCAGAGCGAAGACTTCCAACGGGGAGGGTCCAACCATTGCTGGCAACCTGGATATAGGTTTCATTGGGAGAACTGTCCTGGCCGAGAATGACAGCAATCCCTGTCATGCCGTCATGGCCGATAAGGCCGACTTCGCTTTGCCGCCCCCCGGTCAAGGTGGCGACCACCGAAGCAATACCCATCTCCGGGAAATACACATGCTCGATGGGCCGATGTGCGACCTCCAGCCACGTTTTGATCCCGAGTTCGACCTGACGCAGCGATGGCTGCAAAAGGGCAAAGTCCTCAGACGAGAGGGTTTTCAACACATGATTTCGAAGAAGGGACTGTGGCATGGCTCTCTCCCTGACGGGCAAGAGCATGTCTCCCTCTTACGGTCGGCTGCATCCGAAGCGCTGGCGGCCGATGAGCGAGCATAGGCTTCAAATGCGCGATTAGCAAAGGATCCGTCGCTGGCGAAAAGCTGCGGAAAGTCTGCTCCCTCGACGGAGGCCAACCGGGCTTCTAAAGCCGATGGCACAAAGCGGATACGCTGTGGCGGCATTTGAGGGCACGTTCCTGCGCTTGATTATTGCCAGTGAGCTGTGCGCGCAAATTGGGGACATGAAGGGCCGGACCCAGGAATCACGGCCTCAGGCCGAGGCGCCAATCAAGCGGGTCGGCAAATCATCGCGAAAAGCTCAATACGGCCGGCAACGAAACTAAAGAAGTAGTCGCGCGTTGGACGCGAAACGCTATTCGTCTCTGAGTATGGTTTAGGTCAGGGTGGTCAAGCCAACGTCGCGCAAGGCAATCAATGGGTCGAGCGCTAGTCGAGCGAAGTCGCCCGCTCGCGACGAGGTCACTTTAGCGCCGCCTGCTTTCCGGCCGCTCCAGCTCGCAACGCTCGTGGACAGGGTCCCTGCCGGCGATCGTTGGATCCATGAGATGAAATACGACGGCTATCGTATTCTCGTTGCCGTCGGCGGCGGCGAAGCGCGAGCCTACACACGATCTGGTCTGGATTGGTCTAGCCGCTTTCCCTCGATCCTCTCTGAGGCTTGCAAGCTCAAGGTGCGCTCCGCCCTGATTGACGGGGAGGCTGTGGTTGTCGATGCGGAAGGAAGATCTAACTTCCAGGCGCTTCAGAAGGCATTGAAGGCTGCCCCGACGACTATCGACTTTTATGCGTTCGATCTGCTGCAGCTCGACGGGGACGATCTGACAAGGCTTTCTCTTCTTGAGCGCAAGGCGAAGCTGGAGGCGATCTTGCCCGCGAAAAATCCGGTCCTTCGTTACTCCGACCATATCCTCGGTCGCGGAGAAGAGCTGCTCGATCGCTTCTGCGCAGCCGGCCTTGAGGGCGTCATCTCAAAGCTCGCGGATTCGAGTTATGTGGCGGCCCGCGGCGCAAGCTGGCTGAAGATCAAATGCATCAGGCGGCAGGAGTTTGTGATTGTCGGCTGGACGCCGTCCGACAAGGTCCGCGCGTTTCGGTCCTTGATCCTTGGCGTTCATGACGGCGGCAAGCTGCGTTACGCCGGGAAAGTCGGCACCGGCTTCGATACCGCTGAACTTCTTCGTCTCTTGAAGATCATGGCGCCGCTTGAGCAGAAGGCCGCAACCGTCGACGCACCACGCGCCGAAGTGCGCGGCGCACACTGGCTCCGTCCGAAACTGGTCGCTGAGATTGCGTTCACCGAAATGACAAATGAAGGGACGTTGCGACATCCGAGCTATCTTGGTCTCCGCGAAGACAAGAAGCCGGAGGCGGTCGTGCTCGAGACGGAACGTCATGCAAGCGACCTCGCGGCATCTGCGACGACCGCCATCGCGATAAGCAACCGTGACCGCGTCATCTATCCGGAGTCCAACATCACCAAGGGACAGCTCGCCGACCATTACGCAGCGGTCGCGGCGATCATGCTTCCTTGGGTTGGCAGTCGGCCGATCAGCCTGGTTCGATGCCCACAGGGCCGCGCGAAGAAGTGCTTCTTCCAAAAACACGACGCCGGAAGCTTTGGCGACAAAGTTCACCACGTCGGCATCACGGAGAAGGACGGGCACGAGGAACCATATCTCTATGTCGACGATGCCGACGGATTGATGACTTGCGTCCAGATGGGAACGATTGAGCTGCATGGATGGGGGGCTCGGATCGAGGATGTCGAAAAGGCCGACCGCCTCGTATTCGACCTCGACCCAGATGAAGGCCTGGATTTTGAGGCTGTCCGCGCGGCTGCCTTTCAGTTCCGCTCTATCCTTAAATCGCTGGGGCTTACGACTTTCCCGATGCTGACGGGGGGCAAAGGAGTGCACGTCATCGCGCCGCTCACCCCTGGCGCCGAGTGGCCGGAGGTGAAGGACTTCGCGTTTCGCCTGGCGCAAGCGGTCGCCCAGAGCGATCCGGCCCATTTCACGGCCGTGTTGTCAAAGGCGCGCCGCAAGGGTCGCATCTTTGTGGACTATCTACGCAATCAGCGCGGGGCGACTGCGATCATGCCCTACAGCGCAAGATCACGTCCGGGTGCTCCTGTCGCCGCACCGATCACGTGGGCGGAGATGAAGACAATAGATGCGCCCTCTCATTTCCACGTGGGCGATGCTCCTGAATTAAAGAAGCGCGCAGCCTCCAAAGCTCTGGCGGGATGGGGTCGCGCTGACCAATCCTTGCCCAATCTGTAGCGCGCGACGCAGAAGAGCCAGCAAAGCCGGGATTCAAAGGGCAACGCGGCGCTCATGGCCTTGCCTGATTGGAACCTGCGGAGATCGGCGTCGTTTGGCTGAAGCCATGGCAAAAATCGATCCGAGGACCGCCGCCAGTCTTTTGAGGGAATACGCGCAACGATCGTCCATGCGCGACGACAATCCGTATCGCACAAAAGCTTACATGCGCGCGGCAGACAGTCTGACGGCGCTGTCGCAGCCGCTTGATCGCATCATCGCCGCCGGCGCCCTCACTAAGATCCCGGGGATCGGTGACGCGATCGCAGACATCGTGACCAAGCTCTACCAAACCGGCACGCACCCAAGTCTTGAGAAGCTGCGCGAGGATGTTCCAGCGGGCGTGCTGGAGCTGTTTGCCATACCTGGGCTTCGTCCTGATAAGATACTGAAGCTTCATCAGGCGCTCGGCGTGAACTCGCTGGCGGAGCTCGAGGCCGCAGCAAGAGAAGACCGCATACGCCCAGTGAAAGGCCTCGGCGCCGCGCTTCAGGCAAAAGTCCTGCAGAACTTGGCCATCGTGCGAAGCGGCGAAACACAACTTCACCTGCACAAGGCCGCCGCGCTTCTCGAACATGCGGTCATATCGGTGAAGCAAGAGCATCCCGAGTTTTCGCGCGTCGAAATTGCAGGTGACTTCCGGCGCGGTTGCGAGCTCGTTTCCGACTTCGCCCTGGTAGCGCAGGGCAGAAAGTCGACTGGAACCGAGGATACGACCCTCAGGCTTGTTGTTACTGACAGGAAGCACTTTGGGGCGAGCCTGCTCGAAGCAACCGGTTCGGCAGACCATCTCGAGCAACTGAAGACGTTCGCGGCCAATAAGGGGATCACCCTAAACGCCGACGGGCTTCATCGCGGGAGAAAACTGATCGCGTCAGCGACAGAAGAAGAAATCTACCAAGCTCTGGACTTGCAGTTTATCGAGCCGGAATTGCGCGAAGGCAGGAACGAGATTGAGCGAGCCGCAAAGCGGAAGCTACCCGTTCTCGTTCGGGATGAAGATCTGCATGGCATCCTGCATTCTCACACGACCGCATCCGATGGCACCGAAACGCTTGAGGCAATGGCTGAAGCCACTCGGAAGCGCGGATTCGAATACTATGGTGTCGCCGATCATTCGCAGTCCGCTCACTACGCAGGCGGCCTTTCGTTGCAGGAGATTGCCGAACAGCACCGCGAAGCTGACCGGCTGAACAAGGCATACAATGGAAAATTTCGCATTTTGAAGGGCATCGAGGCGGACATCCTGGCGGATGGCTCGCTCGATTACCCAAATGATATCTTGGAGACGTTCGATTTCGTCGTCGCGAGCGTGCACAGCCGCTTCAAGTTGCCCAAGAAGGAACAGACGGAGCGTATCATCGAGGCGGTCGGAAATCCTCGGACGACAATCATCGGGCACATGACCGGCCGCCAGCTGTTGCGCCGGCCCGGTTATGATCTCGACGTCGACAAAGTCCTCAAAGCGTGTGCGAAACATGGTGTCGCTGTCGAAATCAACGCACATCCGTGGCGACTCGACCTCGACTGGCGCTGGCATCAAAAGGCACTCGATCAGGGCTGCATCTTCAGCATCAATCCGGACGCTCATTCGATCCGCGAGCTCGACCACATGCATTGGGGTGTCGAGATGGCGCGCAAGGGCGGTGTCCCTGCGAAGCGGGTCCTGAACGCGATGCGTTTGGTGGCCCTCCTTGCGCATCTCGCACGGCGCAGGCAAACGTCTTAAACTGCTTGTGCGCCCGGCCTATCAGCGCAGGAGTCCGTCCTTCTCAAAATCTTCCCAGCCGCGCAAACTGGAGTGCGTTCTCATCGGGGCCATAGCCAGCTGAAACAGCAGTTCCACGATCGTTTCTTTGGGCGCGCTTCATAGCCGCCTTCCCCGCGGCTCGCCGCCTATTCTCTGCAGCTGTCGCTGCGTCCTGCTCGCGCCAGACCGTAACCAGGTCGCGGTCAAGCACATCCTCCACGTGCTGCGGCTCGAACACGTGAAAGGTGATGTTCCTTGCCCGCCCGCGGAGTTTCACCGTTTTGGTCCCGGCGCTCTGCAAACGACCATCTTTCAGCCAGCGGTGCCGTTCGGCCGTCGAGATCGTCAGAATGTCCTCGATTTCACGGGGAATTACGGGCAGGCCTTCGATCTTCTGCATTGCTTTGGCTACGATCTCGAATGCCACCTGCACATCAGTCTCGGCGCCCTCAGACAGGCGCAGGGTAAGCACGCGGGACTCGATGTGGAGCAGTTTCCTGAATTCCGCTGGAAGGCTGGCGCGTATTTCGAGAAAAATACCCTTCGCTCTGACGGACGATCCAAGCGTTGCAGCCGGGGTTAACGGCCACTCTCCAATCAGCTTCTCTGTTGCATTGATTTTTCGGAGCTTGGACATGCCCCTTTACATAGGTCACCGATTGTCGGCAGCGATGAGCCGATCGCGAAGCCAACATGAGTTTAATCCGCCGGGTCTGAACCATTGTTAGCGGGCCCGCTTGCAATTTCGGCCAACAGGAAGCGGCAGAGTTCATCTCACAGTGCGTTTCCGCCTGGCGGCTTTTGGGGCCGTAAAGAGACCGTCCGCTTTTAGAGTGGGTGGCCAATAAACCGGACTTAAGTGAGATTTGGACACACAGTTTCGGTTCGAATCTCGCCCGGCGGGCCGGCGAATAGAGAACTACGTCTACGCCATAGCCTTCCAAAAAAAGACATCCGAACCAGTGCTGCCCGTCCCGAGTGCCGTACGTCGGCGCATGCCCTTTGGAGCGTTGATACGTATGAGTGTCCTCATGTTCGAAGTGAGTGATTGCCGCCGCGCGTGAGGTGCGGTCTAAAACCATATGTCCTTCATATTGGGAGCGCGAGGTGGCCCTCAGCCGCTTCAACGCCCTCTTGCGGTTGCGGCTCCTGGACATCGCCGGTTGAGAGTGAACTGCTACGAGGGCTGCATGTTCCTCGCGCTCGACCACCCCGACTCGGCAAGTTCTTCTGCGGTCGCGCCTTGGCTGGCGCAGATTTCTGGAAACTCGCCGCCAGGCTCCGCGAATGTAGTCGACCGCCTACCGTGCCCGTCGCCCGACCGGGAACACCGCGATTTTGTACCGCTCGGCCACGAGCCCCCAAAGGCCTTGCGGGGCCTTCAACATGACGAGGATGGCAACGAGGCCCAGGACAATAAGATAAAGGGGTCCGAGATCGGCGAGGAATCCCCGCAAGGCAAAAAAGACGATGGTTCCCACAATCGGCCCTTCGATGCGTCCGATTCCCCCGATGATGACGATGAACACGACATAGGCCGTCCAGTCGATCAGGCTGAATGCGGAATCAGGGGTCATCCGCAGCTTGCTCAGGAACACGACGCAGCCGACCGCCCCGGCCATGGCGGCGCAGCCGACGAAAACGGCGACCTTGATTCGTCTCGTGTCGACGCCGAGGCTCTCCGCGGCCCGTTCGGAATCCCGCATCGCGGTCAGCGCCAAACCCCACTTGGATCGGAGAAGCAGATACGAGCCGACGATCGACGAGGAGGCCAGCAGAAGCGCGCAGAAGAAGATGACCGCCTCACGACCGGCACGGTCTGCCGCGATCTGTCTCGCGACGCTCGCCGGAAGGCTCATTCCGGAACCGCCTCCGAGATAGGGCATATTGGCGACCGCGAGCAGGCACAGTTCGGCCATCACCCATGTTCCGATGGCAAAATGTGGTCCCTTCAGGCGAAGCAGCAATGGCGCAAACACAAGCGCAGCGGCGGCGGACGAAGCCATGCCGACGAGGATCGAGGCGGGCAGTGGCAGACCGAAGAACACAAGTGAGGCGAAGAAGGCATATCCGCCGATACCGACATATGCCTGTTGCCCGACGGATATCAGCCCCCCGTAGCCGGCGAGCAGGTTCCATGTTGCCGCGAGGGACAGGTAAACGAGGAAATCGGTGCTGAAGCGCAAGGCCGCCAAATCGAGTATCCAGGGCGCGGACGTGAAGAGCATGCATACGCAAACGATTCCCAACGTCGTGCGCACGGTGATCTGCAATTCGGAATTGCCGGCGGGATGGGCGTCGATCTGCGAGCCGCTTGCTTGCAGCGCTCCGCTGGTCTCGTTCATTGGTGTGCTACCTTCGGAAAGAGGCCGTTCGGCCTAAGCAACAAGACGACGAAAAAGACGATATGACCGGCTATCGTTTGGTAGGCTGGATCGACGGCCGCCCCGATCGACTGGGCAAGCCCGATCACGAGGCCCCCGGCGAGGGTTCCCCAGAAATTGCCGAGACCGCCGATGATGACGGCTTCGAAGGCGACGAGGAGGCGGGCGGGACCCATAAACGGATCGAAGTTGCCGCGAACGGCCATCAGGACGCCCGCGACGCCGATCACCGCGAATGCGATGGCGCTGGCAATGGCGAAGACGCGCAGGTGATTGATCCCGACCAGGCCGACGATCTCGGGATCGTCGGATGTCGCACGAAGCCTTTGCCCAAGGGCAGTCGAATAGAATATCCACTGCAGTGCCATCGTCACAGCCAACGCTGTCGACAACACGACAACTGGATACACGCCGACCGAAACTGCGCCGACGTTGATGCTCTGTGTTTCGATCGAGCCGGCGGAAAGGCGGCGCGTATCGGCCGAGAAGATCATCATCAGCACGTTCTGCACAACGACCGAGACTCCGAACGTCACCAGCAGCGGGCGCAGCGGATCGTTTCCAAGCAGCCGGTTGAACAGACCGAGCTGAATAAGATAGCCGAGGCCGGCCATCAACGGCACGACGGCGGCGATCGCCACGAAAGGATGGATCGGGACGGCAGAAACGACGCAGAACGCCGCGAAGGCTGCGACAACTATAAAATCGCCATGCGCCAGGTTCACCAGCCTCATCACCCCGAACACCAGAGAAAGGCCGGTGGCGAACAGGGCATAGAGGCCTCCGAGGAGGATTCCTTGAACGATAACGTCGGCTGGATTGCTCATGTCATGCCTCCGCCACGCCGAAGTACGCAGCGGCGATCTGATCTCGCGTGAATTCGGCGGGCCGTCCGCTCAGCGCGATGGCGCCCCGGCGCAGGCAGTAGATGCGGTCAGCGACCGAAAGGGCCTGGCCGATGTCCTGTTCGACAACGACCAGCGCCGTGCCTTGGCCGCGCACCCGCCTGAAGTTTTCGTACATTCCCTTGACGACGACGGGCGCCAGGCCAAGCGAAATCTCATCGCAAAGAAGGAGTGTTGGGTTCGTCATCAACGCACGGCCCACCGCGACCATCTGCTGCTGCCCTCCCGAAAGCCTCGTCACCGGCCGCCGCGCCAGTTCCGGCAGGGCCGGGAACAGCTCGTAGACCCGCGCAAGATTCCAGTATCCAGAGCGGCCAGCCGATCGGCCGATCGTCAGGTTTTCCTCGACCGTAAGGGAAGAGAAAAGCCGCCGTCCTTCCGGTACGAGCGTCATGCCGAACGCGGCGACTTCACTCGCCGCCATCGTGCCGATCTCCTTGCCAGCGAAGCTCAGTCGTTTCGCTGACCGCGCGCGGTGCAGCCCGGCCACCGACCTGAGGAAAGTCGATTTGCCCGCTCCGTTTGATCCGATGACGGCGATGCACTCTCCTTCGCCTACGGCAAGCCCAACGCCGAAAAGCGCTTGAAAGTCGCCATAAAAAGCGTTCAGGTCTTCGACGTGCAACAGCGTCATGATGCGGCTCCGTCGGGTTCGGGTTCGACGCCGAGGTAGATTTCGCGGACATCGGGCGACCGCATCACCTGATGGGGTTCGCCGTCCCTCAGAACCGAACCGGCGTTGAGTACGACCAGACGGCCTACGACCTCCAGCAGCGCATGAACCACGTGCTCGATCCAGATGACCGTCACGCCGCGGGCATTGATGTCGAGGATCGTCTTCACCAGATCGGAACATTCGGCGTCGGTCAGACCGCCCGCGATCTCGTCGAGCAGAAGGAGTTCGGGCGACGAACCCAGCGCTCGCGCCAACTCAAGTCTTTTGCGGTTCAGGAGCGTGAGCGAGCTTGCCGCATTGTTCGCAAGTTCCGACAAGTGTGTCTGATGGAGGATCTCCTCGCAGTATTGGCGGGACTGGCTTTGAGAGCGGCCGCCGGCAAAGACCGCACCGACCAGCACGTTCTCGTAGACCGTCATGCCATTGAATGGCTGCGGAATTTGGTACGTGCGCGCCATGCCGGCGCGCGCCCGCCGCCGCGCCCCCCAGCTCGTCACATCGTCTCCCTTGAAGACGACGGTACCGGCTTCGCCGTGCAGGTCTCCCGCGATCAGATTGAAAAAGGTGGTCTTGCCCGCGCCATTGGGTCCAATGATCCCAATGGCTTCTCCGCGCCCGACACCAAGGTCAATTCCGTCCGCGACGCGCACCGCACCAAACGACTTGCGCAGCCCTTTGATTTCCATGTGCAACATGAGCCGACGACCTAGTAGGTAAGTTCCTCGAAATCGGCCCCGGCCGGAATTTCCGGAGCCGTCTGGTTCGACGTGATGACAAGGTCGTAGGCGTGCGGGCCGTTCGGGGTACGGCGCCATTGACCACCGACAAGCGGCGTCTTGGCGACGTTCTTGATGGCCGAGGTCTTCCAGTCGACCTTTCCCACAATCGTGTCCAGAGAGGTATCTGATATCGCGGCGATGATCGCACCCGCGTCACCAGGCTCGCCTGCCCGTTTCAAGACGTCCGCCGCAACTTCGAACAGCGCGTGGGCAAAGCCGATCGGTTGGGTCCACTGTTTGCCGGTCGCCAGGCTATAAGCAGCCGCATACTCCCCGGCACTGAGGCCCGAGAGCGACGAACGGAAGGGATGGAACGGTGACCACCAGATTTCACTCGAGAGGTTGTGTCCGGCATCGCCGAGGGCTTCGACAGCGGCCGGGAACAGGATCGCTTTGGCAATGGAGGCGGCCTTCGGGCGGAAGCCCTGTTGGCGCGCTTGCGTCCAGAAGGTGGTGAAATCGGGAGGCAATGGCGCACCGGACACGATTTCGCAGCCACCGTCCTTGAACTTCGCGATCACGGCGGAAAAGTCGTCGCCGAGATTGCGATAAAAGCCAGAGGGCACGACGCCGTAGTTTCGCGGACCCAGCAAAGCAGGAATTCCGTTCTTGTCGTCGCTCCATGCGCGACCATCTTCGTCATTCGGAAACAACCCGCCGACTTTCCGGTTCGTCGTTACCGTGTCCCACATATTCGCGAACACCGACATGATGTCTTCCAGACCCCAGAAGAAATGGAACGTGCTCTCGAACCCCGTTTTGGGATTGCTCCCCCGGTTGAACATCCAGGCCTGCCACGGTGCGACGGTTGAAATGCAGGGCGTGCCGTTCAACTCGCACTGGTCGGAGACAGGGTTGACCGTTTCTGGCGCCGACGACACCAGCACAAGATCGACCTTGTCGCTCAAGATCAGTTCACTCGTGACCTCCGCGGCGCGATTGGAGTTGGATTGCGTGTCCTTGGAGACAATTTCCACCGGAAAGACTTTGCCGCCAATCTGCAGGCCTTTGTCGAGTGCGGATTTGACGGTGCCGAGCACGAATTCGTCAGCCTGACCAAAAAGTGCCAGCGGGCCTGATCTTGGACTGACATAGCCGAGTTTGATGGTTCGCGACTGTGCAATTGCGGGCATGGGAAACGCTGCAAATGACAAGGCACCTGCGGCTGAAACCTTGAGGACGTCGCGCCGAGTCGGCATGGTGTGACTGAACGATTTCAACATCTTTTTTCCTCCCACTACGGTGAAGGGGAGCTTAGCCATGTCTAAGCCAGAGACTTTGCCGGGAAAGCACTGTCTTTGTTTCCGGACGGAAGTGCTGAAGTGTCGGGTCAGTCAGCCAGGCCACGGCATCTGACGCGGAACCCGCGCTCGACCCCGGTGCGAGGCCCGGCCCGAGATCAATCGGGACGGTTTCACTGGCGAGAAACGAGCCGACCGCACGGCTACTTCACCCAAGCGTCTGACGCTGACCGGTTGCCGCGGCCGCCTCGATCGCGCTCAGCATGCGATGGCGCGTGACCGCATCGCCGAACGTTGGGCATAAATCCGTTCCTTCGCGATAGTCGTCGGCGAAGCGCGCATATGCCTGGGCGACGTTCGTGGAAATACCTTGTGGCGGCGACCACCGATACTCGTCTGGCAGCGGCAGGACTTCGAGCCCGGTCTGGGCGCCCTTGCCGCCGCAGACGGTCATCTCGAACATCTGGGCATGGCCACCGACTGCAGTGAGCTGCAGATCGCCCTCGGTGCCGTTGATCTCCCAGAGCAGGTTCGTGCCGCGCGAAAGCCCGCCACGATAGTGGATCGAGAGCGCCGCCCCGCCAGCGAGCAGTCCGGTGACGCACACCTGATCATCCGTGTTCATGGGCTTGCCTTCATCCGTGCCGACGATCGTGAAGGACTTTCGGCGCGCGGTCATCGTGGCCGACAGCTCTCGGACCTCACCGAGACAGTAGCATAGCGCGTCCGCCGTGTGGCCGAGTGGTATCGAGAGCATAGTCGCGCCGTTTTTCTTGTTGTTGAGGTAGGCGTTGAACGGCTCCACCGTCGGTCCCCAGCCCATTCCCGAACCGATCAATGAAGTGGAGAGCACCTCACCAACATAGCCTTGCTTGATCAGGTCACGCACGTAAGCCACAGACGGCGCAGAGCGGGCCTGCAACCCCACCACGGCAAGGACACCCTTCTTCTTGGCCAGCGCGGCAAGGCTCTCCGCCTCGTTCAAGCCGTTGCCGAGCGGCCATTCGCAATACACGGCCTTGCCCGCCTCGAGCGCTGCGGTCGCCAGTTCGAGATGAAAGGGTACCTTCACGGTGATGGCGACGACGTCCACGTCCGCTCTGTTTACGAGATCCTGGTGATTATCGAACGCGACAGGCACCTCAAAAAGCCTACTGGCCGCATCGGCGGATTCACGCCGGCTGGTGGACAATGCCGTGATCTCGAAGTCATTCGAGAGCGACTTCAAGGCGGGGATGTGCGCCTCGGCCGCCCATCCGCGGTCCGGATTGGCACCGATGATACCTACGCGAATTCTGCTGGCTCCCATCTTACTCATGCAGATATTCACCAGATTTCTTGAGATGCCGACACATGAGTCCGTTCTGGAACGTCATTGCGGCTCAGCCGTGCAGTTTGATGGCGATTTCCGCCAGCCGCTTGCCTTGAAACCTGGCGCCATCGAGCTCCTGGTCGGACGGCTGGCGCGACCCGTCCGAGCTCGAAGTCGTGGTCATGCCGTAGGGCGAGCCGCCGCGCACCACGTCATTGCCCATCTGGCCTTGGTAGGCATAGGAGAGCGGCACGATGATCAGGCCGTGATGCTGCAACGTGGCCTGCGCCGTCAGGATCGCCAGCTCGGCACCGCCGTGCTGGGTCGACGTCGACGACATGACAGTCGCCACCTTGTTGACCAGCGCCCCCTTCATCCATAACGGTCCGGTCTGGTCGAGGAAGTTCTTGAGCTGCGCGGCCATCAGGCCGAAGCGCGTCGAAATGCCGAAGACGAAGCCGTCATAATTTTCGAGCTCGAGCGGATCGGCGATCAGCGCCTCCTGGTCGAGCTTGTAGTAGGCGGCCTTGGCCACCTCCTGCGGAACCAGTTCCTGCACCCGTTTGACGGTCACCTGGGCGCCTGACTCGCTTGCGCCTTCGGCCGCAGCCTTCGCCATCTGCTCCATATGGCCCCAGCTCGAGTAGTAGAGCACCAGTATCTTCGCCATCGCCTTGCTCCGCTCCTGAAATTTGGTAGCTCCCCCGCCTGCCCGCGCCCTGATGGCACGGTGACAATGGCCACGTGGTACCGCTTGCCTGCGGACGGTTGGAGGCAAGCTTAGCCATGTCTGGGCCAGCGACTTTGCCAGGAAGGCACTGTCTTTGTTTCCGGACGGAAGAGCTGGACTTATCGTCCGGTCAGACCGCGCCCGGACGAGGTGATAGGAATACCGATCAGCGTCGGGAGCGAATAAGCGAATCCACGGCGACAGCGCCAATGACAATGGTGCCTTTGATGACAAGCTGGTAGTGCGAGCTAATCGCGAGCGAGTCGAGCAGGTTGGTCAGAACCGCGACGATCAGCAGACCGATCGCGGTACGCCAGATCGAACCTTCGCCGCCCAGTAAAGACGTGCCCCCGATGACCACGACGGCGATGGCATCAAGCGCCATTGCCGCCCCGATATCGGCCTGTCCCATGCCAAGCCTGGAGGCTATGAGCATTCCGGCTATAGCGGCACACGCACCCGACAGAGCATAGGCTGACGTCCGCAGCGCCTCCGTCCGAAGACCTGCAAGACGGGACGCTTCGTCGTTACCGCCGATCGCATAGAGTTGGCGCCCGTAGACCGTTCGGGACAGCACCAGTTGACCTGCGACCAGGAACGCCAACAGGATCCAGATTGAGATCGGGATGGAAAGCATATGTCCCCGTCCAAGCTCGGCAAAAGCAGGATCGGGGGCGATGAACGGTGACGAGTTCGAGTAGATCAAGGCAAGTCCGCTGAACGCCGACATCGTGCCCAGCGTCGCGACAAACGCGTTGACGTTCAGCTTGGTCACGATAAGGCCATTGGTGAGACCTGCCAGGAATCCGATAGCGATCGTCGCCACCGCAGCCTCCGGAAGCGGCCATCCTGCAACGGCAAGGCTCGCATAGATCGTGGCGCCCGCGGCGTAAATCGATCCGACTGACAGATCGAAGCCCCCGGTGATCATGACGAATGTCATGCCCACGGCAACAATCCCGGTCGGCGCGCTTTGACCGAGGATGTTCCTGATGTTCTGGGGCATGAGGAAACCCGGATACAAATACTCGGAAACGGCGACCAGCACAAACAGCGAAGCCAGCAGACCGTGCCGGCTGGCCCGCGACAGTCGGGTTTCGCGTCGAACATTGCCGGTCTGGCTTTCGATCGTCGGCGCAGGAGCGGCGAGGTTATCGTCGAGAGCTTTCGACTGTGAGCTAGACATGATGGTCCTCCACGCCGAAAGCCACGCCGAGGATACTGCTGAGAGAAAGTTCGTTGCGATCAGCGACGAGTTCTTTCACTTTCCGCCCCTCGGCCATGACGATGACACGATCGGCGATCGATACGATTTCCTCAAGCTCCGACGAGACGACGATGACGCCTGTGCCGAGATCGGAGAAAAGTCGAAGCGCGTCGAGAATTTCGGCTTTGGCGCCGATGTCGATGCCGCGCGTCGGTTCGTCGACAAGGAGAACGGTCGGCGGCGAGTACTTCCATCGGGCCAACAGCGCCTTCTGCTGATTACCGCCCGACAAATTCCGGACAGGCTCGGAAAGACGCTCCGGATCGAGACGGAAGGTGACAGCTGCCGCTTTGGTGGCCTCCTTTAGCGTCGCATCGGAAAGCAAGCCCAGTGTGCTGCAGCCTTTCAGGCGCGGCAGAGCGATGTTCTCGGATGAGCTCATGCCAAGGACGAGCCCGTCTGTCTTGCGCTCTTCCGGCACCAGGGCGATGCCAAGCCGCCGCGCCTCTTTCGGTTGTCTGGGCCAGGTATGCTGCGCCCCATCGATCCAGAGCGACCCGGTCGCCTTGGGTTCGGCGCCCGCCAACGCACGAAGAAGCGTCGTGCGGCCTGCACCTGCAAGCCCAGCGACACCGACGATCTCTCCCTTTCGCACTGAAATGTCGACGTCCCTTATCGCACCCGGCACCGAAACGTTCCGTGCCTTCAGGGTGTCACCTCCGAACGGCACCGAAGCTTCTCGCCGGCGGTAAATGTCGGTCATGCTTTCGCCGAGCATTTCGGCGACGAGGGTTCCCTTTGACCATCCCGCCACAGGCTTCGAAGCAACCATCCGGCCGTTACGGAATACGGTTATGTCGTCCGCAATTTCGAACACTTCGTCCAAATTGTGCGAGACGAACACCATCGTGTGCCCTGCCGCGCGAAGATCGCGCATCAGGCGAAAGAGGGCTCTTCGCTCGGCCGGCGCGAGCGATGCCGTAGGTTCGTCAAAGAGCAGGATCCGGGCGTCCGACTGGACGCCCCGCATGATTTCCAAAATCTGCTGTTCGGCTACCGAGAGGTATCGCGCCCTGGTATCTGCGGCAATCGATACGCCGAAGAGACCGCACAGCTCCCGAAAGCGAGTCTTCATGCGCGCTGGTGAAGTGAAGCCGCCATACGACAGGATCTGGCCAAGGAAAACATTCTCCACCGCCGACAAATGCGGAATGATCGTGAGCTCTTGATAGATTGCGACGATGCCCGCTTCGTGCGCTCTGCGAGGATCAGACAGTTTTGCCGCCTCGCCGAAGATTTCGACGCGACCACCACTGGGCGGGCTGCGGCCGGCCAGCACGCCCAGGGCGGTTGACTTGCCTGCCCCATTCTGGCCCACCAAAGCGTGGATCGTGGCCGCCCGGACATCAAAGCTCAAGTCTGACAACGCGGTCGTCGAACCATAGTGCTTCGAAACGCCGCGAAAACCGATTGCGATTTCCTGCGAGCGAGCAGGCCCGCCATCTTCGCTTTTTTCGAAGACCGTCATCATGTCAAATCCCCTGGAACCCAGAGAAAAGCGGCCCGGAATGGCTGGGAGGGCACCAACCAGGCCGCAAAGTGATGCTGCTACTGAGCTTCGGGTTCGAATTGGCTGATGTTGCTGGTGTCCAGAATTTGCAGCAGTTTGCCTTTCGTGATGGGCAGGCCGTCGTTGGCGATGAAGCGAGGAACTGGCTTGCCCTGCTGGGCATCACGCAATGCTTCAAGTGCCTTCACCGAGTTCGTGCGAACCGTCAGCATCGATGACGACTGAAGTTCGCCGTCAAGGATGGCTTGTTTCGACCATGTCGTCGCGCCGCCTTCATAGACCTTGACCGACTTCAGCCGATCCAGCTCCTTGAGGGCGGTGACAAGGCCCTTGGTCAGGTTGCCGTACGAACTGAAGTAGAGCGAGATGTCCGGATTGGCCTGGATCATCGGAATTGACTTCTCGTAGGCAACGGGCGTCGAGTAGTCAGTTCTTGCCTTGGCGACGACCTGGATCTCCGGGTGCTTCTTGAGGAAGCGTCCGAGGCCGATCTCGAAGTTGCGGGTGATCGGGTTGAGTTCGGGGCCGGTAACAATTCCGAGTTTCTGCGGGCCAGGGTTTTCTTTCGCCATGTTCTCGAGCAGCTCGACCCAGGCGTCACCGCTTTGTGTCCCGCCCACATAGGACAGCGTGCCGGGTGCCCACTGCTCGTCGCCCTCGTTAACCGAGCGGCCGCAGATCGGAAGCGTTCCAGTCACCACGAGGATGTTGTTGGAGACTGCCTGTTCGGTGGCAATGTCGCAAACCGTACTGCCCTCCGCGGCGCGAAGAAACCATGCATCGTAGCCACGGCTCAACGCATTCTGCATTTGGTTGGTCTGGACGATTGCATCCCATTTGGCGTCGAATACATCCATTTTCCAGCCAAATTGCGCGGCTGTCTTAACGGCTCCATCGAGCGTCGCCTGCATTGCGGAGTTGTTGGTTCCTTCGATGAAGAAGGCAACCTTGAGGGGCCGGTCGCTCGGCAGATTGATTGTGGTTCCGTCGCCTACGTCGATTGGGACAGAGCTGTTCGCGAACGCCGCCGATGCGGCAACAAATGATATCGCCGACGCCATTGTCGACCGGCGCAGTGTTTTGAGCGTCTTCATTCCATCCTCCCAAAGCAACTTCAAATTGCCCTTTGCACTCGGACCGTCTCACCTTGAAGGTCGATATGGCGTAGACCGCCGAGAGCATTGCCAGGGTATCGCAGCAAGGAGGCTGTCGCTCGTTCAGGAGAGCAATGAGAGTTGTATGTGTCGGAAGGGGTCGTTTGGCTGCTGACTGTCCGGCATTTATCGCGGACTGCGCGAGGTAGCGCTGTCAGAGATGGGACCTACTGCCTCCAGCCGATAAGACGAGCACGCGGTCCGGCTCTAGTCAGGGTCAGTAGCTCGCTGGCAACCGCACCGTGCAATTTGTTTCGTGCCTTGGGTTGCGGTCAATTTAGCGCCGGCTGCGCGGACTTCCGGGCTTGCCGCGGCGCGATGCCGAAACGTTCCCGGAACCGCTTCGAGAAATGGGACAGATCGTTGAAGCCGCTTTCGAAGGCTATGTCCGTCACCGACCGGCCGCGGAACTGGGGATCTCTCAGCAACAGGTCACAGCGTTCCAGGCGCTTTTCCAGAAGCGTCTTGCCGAACGTGCTGTTCATCCCGGCGAAGATGCTATCCACATAGCGTCGCGAAATGCCCATGGCCTCGGCAAGGTCGGTCGACGAGTAGTCGGGATCGGTGAAATTGTCTTCAAGGCACTTCACGATGCGGCCAGCAAGCAGATCATGCCGGACCGCCCGCCCTACCTCGCCTTCGCCTTCTTTGACGACGCAGTCGCCCAACAGTTTCACGACCGTCTCAGCCATCACCGAGACGGTGCTGGGCATCGCGCCGCCCAATGAGACGATCATGTCCAGTATGCCGGCCGCTGCTTGTATTTCTGTTGCTCGCCCTTCAACGGGCCGATCCAGCATCGAGGAAACTGCGGGATGCAGCGAAATAAACCGCGCCCTCGGCATGCGAAGAACGAGGTGATCGAACGGCTCGTTCATCGCCAGTTCGTGCGGTTTCGAGCTGTCGAAGGCAATGAAGGATCCCTCGGGAACCAACCCGGCTTGCCGCCTATGGGAGACCGTCGCCTTTCCGGTCTTGAGATAGATCAGCAGCACGAAATCGTTCTCGACTTCCCGCAGCTTGCGTTGCGGCCGCGAGGTCCGGTGCGCCGTTCCGAACAGCCGCGACGCGACGCAATCCTTGGCGATCATGTAGTGGTAAGATCCCGAAAACCTCGAACTCGCTGCGGAGAAGTCGAGGTTGATAAGGGTGCGGCTGACGCAATCGCCCCACGCCCTCAACTCTTCGTAGCTCTGACTACCCGATTCTATATTGCGTATCATGGCTTGGCGTCCTCCAACGCGCGCTTTTCTTCTTTTTCCTTGTCTGCCCTATGCGCCTTTCGTGAATGCTATCCGCGTCAAGTCGGCTGCCCAACCGGGTTTGCACCAATGCCGCTATCTGGGGCGCCGGTATGGCGCGCGACTTTCGTCGTTGTTTCCGTCCGCGACCTTGGCAAGAAGGTCAACCAGCCGAGAACGCTCGCGCGCCGTCAGTGGCGCAAGGATGCGCTCCTGAGCGTCCTGCGCCAATGGGCGCGCCTTCGACAACAGCCTGCTCCCAGCCTCCGTTATCGAAGCAATTCTCGACCGTTTGTCGGTGTCGGAAGGCCGGCGCTCGATCAGCCCACACCGGTCGAGCTTGCTCAGCACGACTAGGATCGTGGTCCTGTCCAAGGCCATGACGCCGCCAAGGCTGACCTGGTCCATCGGCCCGAAACGGTCCAGGGCCGCGAGCGAACCGAATTGCAACGGCGTGAGTTCCAGTTCCTTGCACTCGTCAAGGAAGATCGCCACGCCGATTTGATGACACCTCCGAAGCAGATATCCAGGCATCATACGGAAATCTGCGTGGTCCTCTTGTATCTGTTCGTTGATGTCGTTCATCGGGGTATTGCTCTTTGTTCATTCGGCATCGATCTGTGCTTCTGGCATCGCGTTGGCAAACGCCGGCATAGTCAGACAACTCTCGTAGATGCGCCTGATCGTTGCGAACGGCTTCATGTCGAAATCGAACCGCCGGTTGTTGACGACCTGGGCAAAAAGGCAAAGGTCGGCCAGCCCAGGCTCGTCGCCGTGACAGAAGCGGCCAGTCCGCGTATCACCGGCAAGCATCGTTTCCAGAGGCGGAAACGTCTCGCCAACCCAATGTCGATACCAGGCCGAGATCTTCGGGTCGTCGACCCCAATCACGGTCCGCAGGTAGTTGAGCACCCGCAAATTATTCACCGGGTGGATTTCACAGGCGATCGCATAGGCGAGCGCCCGAACGCGCGCCCTGTCGAGCGGCGCCTTCGGCAGCAAGGGCGGGGCCGGGTGAATCTCGTCGAGATACTCGGCAATGGCGAGCGATTGGGTCAGCACATTGCCGTCATCGAGTTCCAGCGCAGGCACAAGGCCCTGAGGATTGATCACGAGATAGGCTTGCGAACGGTTCTCTCCCTTTCTCAGATGGTGGGCTGCGTAGCTGTAGTCGAGCCCTTTCAGGTTCAGCGCGGCACGCAGGCGAATGGAGGCCGAACTCCGAAAATAATTATGCAGAACCAGCCCGCTCACCGCCTGGCCCGCTCATTGATCGTCGTTGAAACTGTGCCCAACCCCTCTATCTCAACGACGCAGGTATCCCCCGCGACCAATGGGCCGACGCCCGCGGGCGTGCCCGTATAGATCAGGTCGCCCGGCTCGATCACCACCGACTGCGACAGAAAGGAAATGATTTCGGGCACCGACCAGATCAGGTCGGCAATATCCGCGTTCTGCTTCGTCACCCCGTCGACGCTCAGCCGGATCGCACCGCGATGGATGTGCCCGACGTCCTTGGCCTGCTGGATTGGGCCGCATACCGCCGAACGATCGAAGGCCTTGCCCCAGTCCCAAGGCCGGCCCTGCGCCCGCGCCTCGAGTTGCAGATCGCGGCGCGTCAGGTCATTGCCGACGGCGTACCCGTAGACATAGTCGAGCGCGTCGGCCAGTTGGACCTCGAAGCCATGTTTGCCGACAGCCACGACAAGTTCCGCCTCATAGTGGAAGTTGCCGGTCAGGGGCGGGTATTCGACCACCTCGCCGTCGTCGACGACAGCGTCGGCCGGCTTGGTGAAGAAGAAGGGCGGCTCGCGATCAGGGTCGCGCCCCATCTCACGCGCATGTTCGGCATAGTTTCGCCCAACGCAGAATATTCGCCGGACCGGGAATCTGGCTTGCTCCCCGCGGACTGCCACACTCGCCTGGGTCGGAGCTTCGAATACGAAAGTCATGTCCGAACTCCTCAGTGATTGCCCCGATCCTCCCGCCACAGGCCAAGCTTTTCCTGGGCGGCACGATCTGAATAGGAAAAAATCACCGCATCGGTGAGCGGCGCGTGCGAAATCCATTTCCAACTCGGCGCCACGAAAATATCTTTCGGCCCCCATTCGAACACCTGTCCATCGATCGTCGAACTGCCCGATCCTTCCACAACCACGAAAACGGTAGCATCCGTCGCGCGGTAGGCGCTGGTCGAAAACGCCTTCGGCAGAAGCTGCAGGAAGGCCGCGATCGTCGGCATGGCGAACCCGCCGTCAACCGGATTGACGTAGCGCAGCTTGAGGCCGTGGCACGGATCCCACTCCTCCTGCTTTCGCATCTGCTCCAGGGCCCCGCGTGACCGCTCGTAGGGATAGTTGAAGATGGGCGAGGTCTTCCTGCGGGTTGCGAAATCGACAGGCAGCATGTTGGCGCCGTAGCGGGCCAGCGCGTCGCCGGTTGCGCGGTGGATCGGTTGCTCGTCCTTCGGATGCTCTTCGGCGAAGGACGCGTCGAACAACGAGACCATTGGAACATCGAGCCCGTCCAGCCAGATCATTGGCTCGGCGGTTTTGTTGCCATGGTCGTGCCAGGCCCCCGGTGGGGTAAGCACGAAATCGCCAAGGGACATCTCGGTGCGTTCGCCGTCTACTGAAGTGTGTGCGCCCTTGCCGTCGAGCACGAAGCGGAGCGCAGACTGGCTATGCTTGTGCGCCGGCGCCACTTCGCCGGGCAGTACAAGCTGCAGCCCGGCATAAAGGGACGTCGTAATCCGGCTCTGGCCACGCAGGCCCGGATTCTCCAGAATGAGAACACGGCGCTCTGCCTCTTTTGCAGTGATCAGTCCGCCGGATTCAAGAAGGTAGGATTTCGCTTCCGCGAAGTTCCAGCAGTGCGGCACGCAGCCGCTCTTCGGCTCGGGGGTGATGATGCTGGAAAGCACAGTCCAGAGCGGCGTCAGGCTCCTGCTGTCGATCTTGTCGTAGAACGCTCTGCGCTCCGGCGTCTCTGCATGCTTTCCCGTCAGTGACATGTCGTTTCCTCCATCGCCTGACAGTCAGTAATATGATCACAATACTGACTATCTGTCAAATCGTCTTCTGTACCTTCGACCTGCGGCGGGAGCCGCATCACGCTGTGATCTCTTCTCGAGAACCTGAATTCGGGGATGGCCGATTCCTGAGCTATTCCATAAGCAGCACGGGTTTGATCGTGCGCCCGGATTTCATGTCGGCTACCGCGTCCTCGATCTGGGCCAGCCGATAGTGGCTGACCAGGCGGTCGATTGGAAACAGCCCATCCTCATATAACTTGACGAGCTGCGGCAGAAATTTCTTCGGCTTGCTGTCGCCCTGCAGTATGCCGCGCACCGTTCGGCCGAACAGCAGATGGGTCATGTCGAGGCTGACCTCGGTCCCGATCTTCGAGCCGCCGATCAACCCGCAGACCCCGCGCGCGTGCAGAAGCTCAAACGCGGATCGCAGCACGTTCGGATTGCCGGTGGATTCGATTGCGTAGCGGACGCCATCCGGACAAATCCGCCTCACGGCCGCGACGGCATCCTCACGCGTTGCATCGATAGCATGGGTGGCGCCAAGTTCCTCGGCGAGACTGAGCCGCTCCGGCACGACGTCGATGACGATGATCGGATCGCATTTGATAATTTTGGCCGCCATGACCGCGGCTAGGCCGACATTGCCGGCTCCGGTGATCACCAGCGAGGATCCAACTTCAGGCCGCAGCGTATTGAGAACCGCGCCGGCACCCGTCTGGAAGCCACAGCCTAAGGGAGCAAGGGTCTTGAGGTCAGCGTCCTTATCGACCACGACGACGTTTTCTTCCGTCGCGATCGCATGGGTTGCCAGCGCGGACTGGTTGAAGAACGCCCCGTTGATCGGCTCCGGGCTGCCATGATCGCACTTCTTCGACAACGGTGCCGGGATCGTCCAATCGCTCCCCGAATACCGTTTGCCGGAGAAATTCATCTCCATATGGTGCCAGCAATAGGAGGTCGCTCCCTCCAGACAGCTGGAACAAGTTCCGCAATAGGCAAACGACATCAAGACGTGGTCGCCGGGCCTGACCGTCTTGACGCCCGCCCCAACCGCTTCGACGATGCCGGCTCCTTCGTGCCCCAGGACAATCGGCAGTGGGGTGGGATAGAATTGGTCGCGGATGATCAGGTCGGTGTGGCAGATGCCGCACGCCATGACCTTCACCAGAACCTCCCCTGCCGAAGGCGCTTCCAGCTGAAGGTCCTCGATGAGGAACGGCCCGCCCTTCTCCCGGACGACGGCAGCCTTGATGTCCATTGTCGCATCCTCGTCGACAGGTTCGGAAAAGCGAGCTGCTGCACGTATCGGACAGCAAGCCCAGGGTTAGAACGGATAGGCAGGAATCTCTTCGTTGACGGTGATCCATTGCCATTGGCTGTACTCATCCATCACCGAGGGGCCGCCAGAACGGGCGCCATTTCCGGAGAAGCCCATGCCGCCGATGGGACCGAACACCTCGTGCAGGACAGTCTGGTCGTTGATGTGCACGATTCCCGTCTTGACCTTGTCGGCGATGCGCATGGCCCTGGCCTGGTTGCGCGTGAAGATCGCCGTCGCCAGGCCGAACGGAACGCCGTTGGCCAGCGCCACTGCCTCGTCCTCGGTCTTGAATGTCACGATGGGAGCTATGGGCCCGAAGATCTCATCCGCGTAGATGCCCATTTGGGTGGTAACGGCGGTTAACACGGTAGGTCTGAAATTCAGGCCATCGCGGCTGCCGCCCGCCAGCACATTGGCCCCAGCTGCAACGCTGTCATCAAGCAGCTTCTGGGCGCGGGCCGCCTGTTTCTCATTGATGATCGGCCCAAGATGGACCTGTTGCGTGAACGGATTGCCCACATGCAGGCTCCTGGCTTTTTCGGCCAGTTTCGCTGCATATTCCTCGGAGACCGCCTCATGGACGAGGTGGCGGCCGACAGTGAAGCAGATCTGTCCCTGGTGAAAAAACGACCCGAACGCCGTCGCGGAAACCGTGCCGTCGATATCCGCGTCATCGCACACGATGGCGGCGTTGTTGCCGCCTAGTTCAAGCGCGACCTTCTTCAAATCGCGGCCGGCAGCTTCGCCCACCTTCCGCCCCGTGGCGGTCGACCCTGTGAACGAGATCATATTCACGTCGGGGTTGTCGACCAGCGCTGCTCCAACGTCGCCGCCGCCGGGGATTACGTTGAATACGCCTTCTGGAACGCCGGCCAGTTCGAAGAGCTTGGCCAGCAGATAGCCGCCGCAAACCGGCGTCTGTAGATCCGGCTTGAGCACGACGGCGTTGCCCATGGCCAAAGCCGGAAGAATAGCGCGCGCAGCCAGGATGAAGGGAGAATTCCATGGCGTGATGACAGCGGCGACCCCCAACGGGACGCGGCGCGCGTAGCTCTTGCGCGCAAGCGCACTCGCCAATATGTGCCCGACCGGCTGACCGGTCGTGCCTGCGATTTCGATCGCCTCACGGGCCGAAGTCATGATTTCAAACGGGGCCTTCGGCGGAATGGAACCCGTCTCGCGAATGATCCATTTACCGATCTCGTCGGCATGGACCTCGCACAGCTGGGCGAATTTACGCAGAATGTCGCCGCGCTCGACCGGAGGCTTTTGCGCCCATTGCTCCTGGGCCTGCTTCGCTGTTCGGCAGGCATCGACTACGTCCTCAGAGCTCGCCACGCCGCTCGTGAACAGCATTTCCCCGGTCGCCTTGTCGGTAACGGACACCGTGCCGCCGCCGGCTTTTCGAAAGCGGCCGACGTAGACCGACCCGGCCATTTCGTCGTCCACCAACTCCCTTGCGAATGACACGTCTTGTCTGGTCATGACTTCCTCCACTCGATGTCTGCGCGTGCCTGAAAGGGCATTCTCCTCATCGGCGGCCGTATCATAGACGCGCGTTCATCCGCGACTTTGCCGAGACGGCATTGTTTGTGGTTCCGGAAGGAACTGCCGCAGCGATCGCACGCACTGTGCGAACGTGATTGTCGTGCGCCCAGAGCCCGGACGACCACCAAGTCAATTCCGGCCTGACAAAAATCCGGTGCTTCCACGGACAAGTAGGCCTGCATCGTTCGTCGTAGTTTTAGGGTCGATACGCTCAGGGAAGGTGAACCAGTTGCGCTTCGTCGGTTTTTGCATGGGCAACGAATTCGGCCTCGCGGTCGAGGTCGGCGGACAATTGCGCGGAAGCCTGAAGTCCAGCGCCAAGCACCCTACGGAACTCGGCGCGTTGATCGCGCTGGGCGACGATGAATTGCGGCGCGTCGGCAAGGCGCTGGCCAACGCGCCGGTAGTCGATCCAGCTTCGATCGCCTACCTGCCGCCGATCGCCAATCCGGCCAAGATCATTTGCGTCGGATTGAACTATGCGGATCACACCAGGGAATCTCCCTACGAGCAGCCTGACTATCCGACCCTGTTTCCACGCTTCGCCACCAGTCTGATCGGGCATGGTCAGCCACTTGTCCGGCCGCTGGTTTCCGACAGTCTCGACTTCGAAGGAGAAATGGTCGCCGTCATCGGGCGGGGAGGACGGCATATCTCGCGGGCGCGCGCCTTGGAGCATGTCGCCGGCTACTCGATCTTCAACGACGGCTCGGTCCGCGAATATCAGTTCAAGTCGCCGCAATGGACCGTCGGCAAGAATTTCGACGGAACTGGCGCATTCGGCCCGGTCTTTGTAACCAGCGATGAGCTGCCCGCTGGCGGCAAGGGGCTGCGCCTCGAAACCCGCCTCAATGGGGTCGTCGTCCAGTCGGCAACGACCGACGACATGCTGTTCGACGTTGCCGAGGTGATCGCGGTCGTCAGCGAAGCGATCACACTTGCGCCGGGCGATGTGATCGTCACCGGCACGCCGGCCGGCATCGGCTGGGCGCGTACACCGCGCTTGCTGATGCGTCATGGCGATATCTGCGAAGTCGAGATTGAAGGGATTGGACTGTTGCACAATCCGGTGATCGACGAAAAGCGCGTCATCGGCGTTGCTGCCTGACCTGCGAAGCCGCGAGGAGACGGCAGCCATATCGTGGGTTGGCTATCGGGAGGAGTAAGATGCCGCAGATCTTGGAGACGGATGTGCTTGTGGTCGGTAGCGGTCCGGCGGGTTCGGCCGCTGCGGCCTTGCTGTCGAGCTACGGGGTCAAGAACGTCCAGATCACCAAATACGGCTGGCTGTCGGATACGCCGCGCGCCCACATCACCAACCAGCGTACGATGGAAGTGCTGCGTGATCTCGGCGTCGAACACAAGGCGAAGCAGTTTTCGAGTCACCAGCACCTGATGGCGAACAACGTCTTCTGCTACAGCCTGACGGGCGAGGAATTCGGCCGAATCCTATCCTGGGGCAATCATCCCGCGCGCAAAGCTGACTATGAGCTCGCCAGCCCGACCGAGATTTGCGACCTGCCGCAAACGTTCATGGAGCCCATCCTGCTCGAGGCAGCGGTCAGCCGTGGCACGGCGCTGCGGCTCAACACCGAGTTCATCGAGCTCGTTCAGGATGGGGACGGTGTGACCGCCACGGTCAAGGACCGGCTTACCGGCGAGACATATCCGATCCGCTGCAAATATCTCATCGGCGCCGACGGCGGCCGCAGCAAGGTCGCCGAAGCGATCGGTCTGCCGATGGAAGGCCAGATGGGACTTTCAGGCTCCATGAACATCCTGTTCGACGCGGATCTGTCGCGTTATGTCGCGCATCGACCGAGCGTGCTCTATTGGGTGCTCCAGCCGGGCGCCAACATCGGTGGTATTGGCGCCGGCGTTCTGCGGATGGTGCGGCCGTGGAATGAGTGGCTCGCCATCTGGGGCTACGACATCAGTGGCGGCGAGTTGAAGCTGACCGAGGAGAAGGCCGAAGCCATCGTCCGCAACCTGATCGGCGACGTCGATGTGCCGATCAAAATTCGCTCCACATCCACCTGGACGGTCAATGAAGTCTACGCCACCCGCTATTCCGAGGGACGCGTGTTCTGCATGGGCGACGCGGTCCATCGCCATCCGCCGCTCAACGGCCTTGGTTCCAATACGTCGATCCAGGATGCCTACAACCTCGCTTGGAAATTGAAGCTCGTGCTTGACAACAAGGCGGACGAGTCCTTGCTCGATACGTACAGCGTCGAGCGCCAGCCGATCGGCAAGCAGATCGTGACGCGTGCCAACAAGAGCATCGCGGACTATCCGCCGATCTTCGAGGCGTTGGGACTTTTGGCGTCGACGGACCCTGAACAGGTCAATGCCGCGATCGCGGGCCGCAAGGATGCGACCGCCGAGGGCAAGGGCAGACGGCGCAAACTCAACGACGCCATCGCAAGGAAGAACTACGAGTTCAACACGCACGGCGTCGAACTCAATCAGCGCTATCGGTCAGCCGCTGTGGTTTCGGATGGAAGTCCCGAACCCGCCTATGTGCGTGATCCCGAACTCTACTACCACGCGACGACCTGGCCGGGTGCGACCGTGCCTCACGTCTGGGTGGAGCACGATCGCGTCCGCAAGTCGACACTGGACCTGTGTGGCAAGGGGCGGTTCACCCTGCTGACCGGGATCGGCGGCGAAGAGTGGCGCGACGCCGCGACGACAATTGAAAAGCGATTTGGCGTGGCCGTGGACGTCGTTTCGATCGGACCCTCGGGGTGCGATGCGCTCGACATCTACGCTGACTGGTACTGGCGAAGCGAGGTCGAGGAAGACGGCTGCGTGCTGGTGCGGCCCGACCAGCACGTCGCATGGCGAGCAGCGACGATACTGCAGGTTCCTCAGGGCGCGCTCGTCGATGTGTTTGCCAAGATCCTGGGCCGTTCCAGGCGCCTCGCAAGCACGAAGGCACGGACTGTCGAGAGCGTGAACTAGGCGCGCGCTCTTCTTCGCAACATTGGAGCCCAGGCTCCTGTCTCTTGAGAGGATGCAACCATGACCGGCATCGCAACGGGATCCTTCGTCGAGGCAAGCAAGGCCGGCGAACTCGGGATTCATTCGCTCGACACCTTTGTGCTGCAGGTTCCCAGCCTCAAGCAGGCGCAGATCTTTTTCGTCTCCTTCGGCCTGGATGTCCGCGAAGAAGGATCCGCGCTGACGCTTAGAACGTTCGGCAACGATCATGTCTGGGCGAACGTCGTGGAAGGACCGCGCCGCAAGATGCAGCACCTGTCCTTCGGCGCTTACGCCGAGGATTTGCCACGGTTCAAGGCGCATCTCGAAGGTCTCGGCATCCGGTTGATCGACGCACCTCTGGGCTTCGAATCCAACGGCCTGTGGTTCGTCGGCCATGATGGCGTTCTGATCGAGATCAAAGTCGCCCTGAAGACTTCACCCGACCAGAAGGCGGCGGCCTATTTCAATTCGGCCCCGGCCGGCCGTCGCGGCAGCGGCCTCGGTCATATCGAGCTGAAGCAGATCCTGCCGACGCGGCTCGCGCACTGTCTGATCTTCACCAGCGATGTGCACGGCGCCATCAGCTATTACGAGAAAGTGCTCGGGCTGCGGCTTTCCGATCATTCCGGCGGCAATGTCGCCTTCATGCATGGTGTCCACGGTTCCGACCATCACCTCTTGGCGCTGGCCCGCTCCAGCGGCCCTGGTCTGCATCACTGTTCATGGGATGTCGGCAGCATCGACGACATCGGCCGCGGCGCGCTCTATATGGCCGACAAGGGCTACAAGCGCGGCTGGGGTGTCGGACGCCACACCATCGGTTCCAATTATTTCCACTACGTACAGGATCCGTGGGGTGGCTTCTCCGAGTACTCATGCGACATCGATTACATCCCCAAGGGCCATCTCTGGGATGCGCGCGACTTCGCCGACGAGGACGGGCTCGCCTTTTGGGGGCCGCAGCCGCCAACGGACTTCGTCCACAATTACGAGATGGACCAGGACGCCAGACCGCCCGCCTGAACAGGCGGCCAGACGTTTTCAGACTTGAGACTTCCGAAACCTGAAGGAGGAGCCGTTATGGGCATAGTTCACACGACAATGACCGACGAGCAGCGAAAGTCGGTAGCCCTTGAGTACCTGAAGTCCCTCGATCGTGGCTCCACCTCGGACGAGCGACCTTTCCTGGAATTGTTTGCCGAGGACGCCGTCGTCTATTTCCCAAAGTGGGGGGTAGCCCACGGCCGTAGCGAAATCGGCGAGCTATTTGGCGATGTCGGAGCGACGTTCAAGTCGATCCGCCATCACAGCCAGGACTTCAACTACATCTTCTCCGGATCCGACACGATCGTGATCGAGGGCAGAAGCAGCGGCGAACACCGCGACGGACCATGGGAGGCAGACCATCCGGCCTGGGGGGCCGGCCGTTGGTGCGACGTGTTCGAAATCCGCGATTTTCTGATCCAGCGTGTGTCCATCTATCTCGACCCAGATTATGCCGGGAAAGATACCACCCGTTACCCGTGGATCAGTGCGTAACAGCAAATCTCCGATGTTGGTTCACCCCGGTGTGGCCAGCGGGCTCGCTGCTCTGCGTGTACGCGCACAGTTCATGAAATTTTTGCAGCGGGAAAGACAAGAAACTGCGCAGCATGATGCCTCTGGCAGAAATCCAGGTAGGCCCGGACGATGCTGGAAGGATTCCGATGCGAAGGATAGAGCAGGTTGACCTGCTGGTCCGGCATTGGGTGGTCGGCAAGCACGGCGCATAGCTGGCCGCTCCGTATGGGGTCGGCGGCCAGGAAGGGAGGCAGTTCCGTGACGACCTCGCCGGCCAGCGCCCGGCCCCGAAGCTGCAGGTAATCGTTTGTGGTCAGCACCGCCTTCGGCTCGACGATATGCTCGCCGAGCCGCCAGATGCCTTGCGTGTTGGCGTCCCGGCACCAGGTAGCGCAGGGAAAGCGGTGCAGTGCATCGGGATCATCGGGCGTTCCCAAACGCTCCAGCAGCGCGGGACTGGCAACCAGCCCGTGGCGATAGGAGAGCAGTCGCCGCGCCACCATCGACTCATGCAGGACGTCTCCAACGCGCAACGCGACGTCGATTCCATCCTGGACGAGGTCGACCCGGCGGTCGGTGGTGTACACGCTGAGCTGAATGTCGGGATGTTGGCGCTGGAATGCGCCGAGCAGTTCCCACCAAGGTTCGAAGGCCGTCGGCAAGGAGAGCCGAAGTCGTCCCCTTAGACGCGCCTGGTCGCTCCTGACCGCCTGTTCGGCCTCGACGAATGCCTCGACCCCTCTGATCGCATGCTCATACAAACGCGTTCCGGCGTCTGTCAGCCGGGTACCTCGAACGGAGCGCTCGAGCAGTTGCACCTTCAGTTCCCGCTCGAGTTCGCGGATCCGGCGGCTGAGCGTCGGCAGCGGAATGCCCGTCCGCTGCGCGGTGGCCGACAGGCTGCCGGCCTGCACGACACTCACGAACATCTGCACGGCATTTAAGTCCATGGCCGAGTTCCTATCAGATATGAGAGGGATATTACCATACGCGTGGATATCGCACCATCCGTGAGCGGATTAAGTTTGCCGATATCCGCAAACGGGAAGTGTTCTCGGGCGAGCGGCAACAGGAGAGAATGATGTCTATAATCTTTCGCAAGAACCCGGCAGCGCTGGCGCTCGCAGCGCTTCCTCTGCTCGTGCTGGCGGCGCCAGCCAAGTCGGACGAACCGGTCAAAGCCACCATAACCCAGCAGCTTCAAAGCTACGAGCAGGCGCTCAACAACTCCGACGTCAAGGCTGTCGTGAAGCTTTACACGGACGACAGTGTGTTGATGCCGCAAGAGACCCCAACCGTCGTGGGCATCAAGGCAGTCGAGCAATTCTACGGTGCAACGTTCCAGGCGATCGATCTCAACCTCCATTTCCAGATCGACGAGGTGCAGGTTCTTTCGAACGAATGGGCGTTTTTGCGAACGACATCCACTGGCACCATGAAGATCCACGCCACCGGCAACGAGGTTCCGTCGCACAATCAGGAACTGTTTGTGTTGCACAAGGAGGTCGGGACGTGGAAGCTCGCCCGCTACAGCTTTTCTTCCACGCTTCCGCCAGCGCAACGCTGATCGTCGGGAGACTTTCGGTGGCTTAGCAAGCCTCGTTGTGGACGGGCATCCTTTTTCGAGGTCGATGCAGGTCGGTTGATCATCGTCGACGATCAGACACGGATCGTCGCTGATGCCCGCGTGGAAAACTCCGCCGCTCGCCTCAATTCGGCAGTGTGCCCTTTCACCGCCAAACGAAACACTACTTCGCGAGGAACGACGATGCGTGCGGCATGGTATGAAAAGCAAGGCTCCGCCCGAGACGTGCTTGTGGTCGGGGAGATGACTGCTCCCGAGCCAACCGATGGTGAAGTTCGTATTCGCCTGGCCGTATCGGGGATAAATCCCGGCGATATGAAGAAACGATCCGGCTGGCAGGGCGCGCCGATGCGCTATGCCCGGGTGATTCCGCACAGCGACGGCGCCGGCGTCATCGACGCCGTCGGCGCGGGCGTGTCACCAGACCGCATCGGCCAGCGCGCCTGGTGCTATGGCGCCCAATCCTATCGGCCGTTCGGGACGGCGGCCGAATTGGTTGTGGTGCCTGCGGAGTTCGCAGTGCCCTTGCCTTCCTCGTCGCTCGTTGCAAGCGAACAGGACCTCGCGGAGCAGGCCGCATGTCTGGGGATCGCTGGGATCACCGCACATAGGGCCGTCTTCGCCGACGGGTCCGTCGCGGGCCTTAGCGTACTCGTTCACAGCGCAGCCGGCGGCGTTGGCTCGATCGCCGTACAACTGGCCCGCCGAGATGGGGCCCAAGTCATCGCGATTGTCCGTAACCAGGCACAGTTGAAGGCGGCCGGCGACATCGGCGCGCATCATGCGTTCCTCGCCGATGACCCGGATCTTGTCGCCCGGATCCGCCAGGCAGCCCCCGATGGCGTCCATCGCATTGCGGAGGTCGACCTCGCGTTCCACATCGAGGTCGACGCCGCGGTCATCGCGGTCGGTGGGGTGATCAGTTCCTACTATTCATCCCTGGATCGCCCGGCAATCCCGTACTGGCAGCTTGGCTTCGCCGACGTTACGCTGCGATTGCTCGGCAGCGACGATTTTACGCCATCGGTCAAAGCGCAGGCCGCCAGCGAATTGACCGACGCGCTGGTAGACGGATCGTTGCGTGTGAACATCGCGGCACGATTTCCGCTCAGCGAAATCGCATATGCCCACGAACTCGTCGAACAAGGCGCGGGTGGACGTGTGCTTGTCCAACTTGGCCAGCAAAATTTCGCAACGAACAAGCCCTGAACAGAATTTGCGATTGCGACACGGATCCCGAATAACCCTATACAGTTTGCCGGCAACTTCGCCGTACATACCGGGCGGGTCCTCTAACCATCAGAAACCCGCAAAAAGCCTCCATTCTTCAGCCGGTATCTCCAGAAATCCTCCGAGTTGTGTCGCAGCTGGCGTGCGAGCGACCGGGAGAGGAAGTGAAGCCTATCCCGTGTTTCCCAAGAGCAGCCGATCTGCTTGCTGACTTTCGGCGTGAACCGATGCTGATGCGACGCGGCTTCAGCTCTTTGGGAATCTCTCGGATGATGTCGATGGCGAGCAGGCCATTATCAAGGTAGCTCTCAAAATCTTCATGTGGTCGGCCAGCTTGAACGTCTGGCTGAAACTGACCCGCATGGACAGCTACGGCTGGCCTTCCCTCCACTCTCCTACCCGCTTGAGAAGGCAAGTAGCTATCTTTGCTCAGCGCTCGTAGTCGTTATCGTTTGAGCGCTGGGTCTTCCGATCCTGCTCTTCCGACTGCCGCGCCTTCTGTTTGTTGGCGTCCTTCTGCTTGGCTCTCACCTTCTCCTGCTCGGTGCCTGTGTGCGGCTCAACCGGCTGGCGGGGATCGTCCCGAGTTGGGAGGTCTCGCCCTCGCGCCTCGCGCTCGGGGATTGGCTCCTCACCGCCACCACCACGACGCTGCTGCTGCCGCTCGAATTGCAGCCGCGCCAGACGGTCGTGCATCTTGTCGTTGACCTCTTCATGATACTGTTCGAACTGTCCTCGATGCGCCGGCGGCAGCGTCTCGCGCATGTTGTCCAGAGCCTGATTGACGCGGGCCATCTGACGCCGCATTTCCAAGGGGGTTTGCGCCATGTCCAAATCTCCTATCAGTGCATTCAATTCTCTCATACCGGGATGGGACAGGAAAGACTTCTGCCCCGATTGATCAACTCCGCGACCCGCGTCAGGACCTGGTTGCCCCTCACCTGCCCGATCGCGACGGAACCGGAGAAAATTGTTGCCGATCGACTCCGCTGCCGTGAGAGCCTGACCGACTATGCCCGCGGTCCGCATCGTCGTCACAGTCTTTTGCCATGCGGCAGCGATTGCATCGCCGTTCACGACAAGGGATTGCCTGTCCAAGCGGCGTTGCCGCTTGGACTCCACTCGCTCGATTGTCCTGGCGCTGACCTGGTAGCGCGGATCGCTCTGGGCGCGGCTGTAGGCTCCGGCATGCTCCTTCGTGAATGGCCGCGTCATCGCATGATCCATGCGGCGCGTCGCCACCATCGCAATGCCGTTCTCGCGTGCTTTTTCCGCAAAGCTCTCGCGCCAGGCGATCAGATCTGGCTTGTAGAATTTCAGGCGCTCGCCGTCGGCAGAGCGCGCCTGCACCATCGCATGGATATGGACGTGCTTAGTATCCTTGTGATGCGCCAGGACGAACTTGTATCCTGGCGCTCGCTCCTCGAGCACGGCGCGCGCCGCGGCCATGACGGCGTTGGCATCGGTGCCGGCCCTTGCCGAGAAAAGCAGGTGATAGGCATTGCGGCGCTCACGCCCCGAAAACTGCGGGCGCCATTGTTCATAGACTGAAGCCGCAGCCTTCGTGGAGTTCTTCACCCCAGGCACGGGCTCGCCATTTCCATGGCGGACTTGGCTGTGGGTGCGAATGAACTTCTGCAGGAAATATTTCGCCTTGGGTTCACGGCTGACGGCCGCCGTTATTTCTGCCTTGGCGACCACCCCCGCCGCGCCCATGGCTTCAGACAACCGCGCCTCGATCTTGTCGAGCGCCTTGGTGCGCGAATTCTCCCGACCACCGGCCAGGACCTTGGCGAGCGGTCCAGCCCGCTCATCGGTGTGCGCGTAAACCTCCACCGTCTGTCCGTCCTGCGCATAGATGAACGGTTTCGTACCGAAGGCCTTGTTCAACGCCTCGCTCAAGCCGGCATCACTGACCTCGCCGGCGAGATCGACACGAACTTCGATAAAATTGGTATTTTCCAGGGGCGGTTCGAACGTTTCGCAAAACGTTTCCAGGAACGCCTTTCGTGCGCCGCCTGTCGCCAGGACCTGCCCGTCCTCATCGAAAATCTCGATGTCGTGTTTCTCGCCTTTTTCGTCCTCGCGCTTGCCAATGTAATTGAGCAGCCGCGCGGCGGCTTCCCTGGTCGACGGAGGATTGGGCATGACCTTGAACACGGCAGGCTGCGCACCCGCCGCATAGCCTGCCCTCGCCGCCACAGCCCGCGCCTGATAACCCGCCCGCGCCGCTCGCCCTGTAGCGCTCGCGCGACCCGCGCCACGGCCACCACCGCCGCCGCGCCGCTTCCAGTCTTCCTCCTCCTCTTCCGGCCGGAAACCGGCGAGCGTGGCGCCATAGACCATGATCGGCGCGCTACCGGCCTTGGGCGAGCTCGCAACAACGGTCGGTGCCCTGTTGGACATGGAGCTCCCCGCCAGTCCTGTCCCTCCCGCCGACGAACGAGGGGCGTTCCTGCCGCCACCTAGCGCCGAGCCGGCTTGTCCTTGCCCGAGGCGTCCGCCGCCACCGGTCCCCTCATAACTCTTCATCGCCTGGAATTCACCGGCCTCGCGTCGGGCGCCCGTCACGGACTTGTCGTCGTCCAGCTCCTCACGCTTCACGCCGGACTCGCCTCGAAGATAGCGTTCGATTTCGGCCGCGTAGCCAGCAAGACGACCGCTCATGGCCTGACCTCCCTCGCCTTGCGTGACCCGCCAGTCATCGCCTTCAGTTCCTCGCGAAACTGCCGCACCAGGTTGCCCACGGCGACCAGCGCCTGTTCAAGATCCTCATCGTGGGCAACACGGCCGTCGCTCATCGTGCGCACGGCCTGATTGAAATTGACGCCGACACGCCGCAGCTGGTCGGTCATGTCCACGATCGCCGGCCGCAACGCCTCTGACGCGATGGGCAGATGCCCGACCTCTGCCCGCACTAGACGCCGCACGACCTCGCTGACGGTTATGCCGTCCCGCTCCGAAATGGCTTTGAGGTTAGCCAGCTCGTCCCCCGAAAACCGGATGTGCGTCACCTCACCATAGCGTCGTGACGCACTCTTAACCGCTGCTTTCTGGGCGTCTGCATCCATCTCTCAAGCCCGCTTGCGGGCGCTAAGGCCCGAGAAGGCCGCGCCGCCTACTTTGTGTGTATCACAACATAGGCTATCCTGCCAATAGCAAACAAGGGAATGAAAAACATTTCAGGTCGCGCGTCTTCTCACCAGCCCAGCGCGGGCGAAACGTTCCCTAAACAAGGGAATGAAAAACATTTCAGGTCGCGCGTCTTCTCACCAGCCCAGCGCGGGCGAAACGTTCCCTAAACAAGGGAATGAAAAACATTTCA